>NZ_WTEW01000029.1:0-27466 GCF_009795865.1 Gilliamella sp. Pas-s27 | reverse complement strand
TAAATGAGAAAGTGGCATGTTGGTTAAGGAGGGAATCAAGGGACAGGGCTTTATCAGGACTGGTGAAGGTTATCGTATAATGCCAAGGTTGATTGAGTGGCTCATCGCCTTTAACCTGCAACACCGACACCGGTGAACCCAGCCCCTCCACTGTTAGCGTATACCGATTATGGCTCACACTTTTCAACCCATCAATTAACCCATTAACCAATCCCTCACCTAACTTGTCAACCAAACGGTCAAACTTGTTTGCCATGCTTTTTCCTTTCCTTTTTCAGTTTAATATTATTATTTATTAGCCACTTACACTACTACTGTGGTTTTACACGCAACAACATAAAAAACAAATTATAAGCGATTTTGGCATTAATTTTAACCCTTATTTTTAAAATACCTTTGATTAATATAACTAATTTATATTGATTAATTAGATAGCAGGAAAAACACATTTGCCAGAAAAAAGATAAGAGTATCAATTTTTATCAATCTAGGAAGGTGACGGCAGCTTGCTTTATAGACCGTAATGATAAGCTTTGTCTAATTAGGCATCAGAAGCAAACGAGTGGGATATGTTTTCCTGAAAAAACAGTAAAATAAAAACTTCAATAAAATCAATAACTTTCCTGACTGTTTTTTGGTGATTGCTAAAGCTGTTCTGTAAGTAAGCTCTTACAGAACGCTTATAACAATTAGTTGAATGACTTATTAGTTGAAAAACTTATGGCATTGTAGGCAGATCCAATCCCATATTCCGCCAAAGAATCCTGTTTTTTTAATATCCTGTAAAGCAACAAGTGGTTGTTCGTTAATGACTTTACCGTCTAGTAAAAATTGCATTTTACCTACAGCATTGCCTTTGGCGATTGGGGCATAGATGTAATCATCAATTTTATATTCAATTTGTACATCGGCAGCTCGTCCTTTTGGTACAGTAATAAATGCGCCATTAACAGCACCAAGTTGGATTTTGTTTTGATCACCATACCAAATCGATTCGGTAGCAACTGGGCTACCTGCTTTTACGGGATTTGCAGTTTCAAAAAATCGAAACCCCCAGACTAATAGCTTTTTACTTTCTGCTTCGCGACCTTTAAATGTGCGTCCGCCCAGTACCGCTGAAATTAAGCGGGTGTTGCCTTCTACCGCCGAGGCAACTAAGTTGTAGCCTGCAGCATTGGTGTGACCTGTTTTTATTCCGTCAACGTTTAATGTGGTGTCCCAAAGTAATCCGTTTCGGTTTAATTGTGGTTTGGACAGCGTGTAGGTAAATTCTTTTTCTTTATAAATAGAATATTCTTCAGGTAGGTCACGAATTAGTGCTTGACCTAAATATGCCATATCTTTGGCTGTGGTATATTGTCCTGGTGCATCAAGTCCGTGTACAGTTTCAAAATGCGTATGGTTTAGTCCAATTTTTTTTGCATAATCATTCATTAAGTTAACAAATGCACCTTGGCTACCTGCTACATGTTCAGCCATAGCAATACAAGCATCATTACCTGATTGAATAATGATACCTTTGTTTAGATCAGAAACAGAAACCGTTTTACCGACTTCTAAAAACATTAGTGATGAGCCTTTTAATATTGGGTTACCCGTTGCCCAAGCATCTTTACTGACAACAACCATATCATCATTTTTTATGCGGCCTGATTGTAATGCTTGCCCAATCACATAGCTGGTCATCATTTTAGTTAAGCTTGCGGGATCGCGTTGCTGTTCGGCATTATATTGCGCTAAAATTTCGCCTGATTTTGCATCGATTAGAATGTAAGCTTCCGCGTCTAATTGCGGAATAGCAGGAATAGGAAATGCCATTTCAGCCGATGCCGATGAACAAATTGCAAGCGCTAAGAAAGTAAAAGATAATTTAAATTTCTTTTTCATTTATTTAAATTCCGTTAAATATTTTTAGATAACATGTATCGATGAGTATGAATAGACATCATAATGCCAAAACTTGCCATTAATACAACTAAGGATGAGCCGCCATAACTTATTAGTGGTAATGGTACACCAACAACAGGCAAGATTCCACTGACCATACCAATATTAATGAACACATAAATAAAAAATACTAAAATAAGTCCACCAGAAAGGATCCGTCCAAAGGTGGTTTGCGCCTGTGCTGCAATAAATAGCCCTCGCACAATTAGGCATAAAAATAAGATCAGTAAGATGATGGAGCCAATAAAACCAAACTCTTCAGCAATAACTGAAAAAATAAAGTCGGTATGCCGTTCAGGTAAAAATTCAAGTTGCGATTGTGTGCCTTCAAGCCATCCTTTTCCCCATATACCGCCCGATCCTATTGCTATTTTTGATTGAATAATATGGTAACCAGCCCCACTTGGGTCAAGTTCAGGGTTGATAAGCATAAGTACACGTTTTTGCTGATAATCATGCATTAAACAAAACCACATAATCGGTAAAAAAACAGCAATTAAAACAAGTGCAATAAGAATATAGCGCCAGTTCATACCTGCTAAAAAGATAATAAAAATGCCTGACATGGCTATCAATATAGCAGTCCCTAAATCGGGTTGCATAGCCACCAGTAATGTGGGTACCCCAATGATAGCAAGTGTTTGTAACGTGGTTTTTAATGGTGGTGGACATCCATCACGGTGAATGAATTTAGCAACCATTAATGGTACAGCAATTTTGGCAATTTCAGAGGGTTGAAATCGCAATACACCTAAATCTAACCAACGTTGGGCTCCTTTACTGGTATAACCAAAAATATCTACCAGTAATAAGATTAAAATACAAACCACATAGAGATATGGCGCCCATTTTTCATAAGTTCTGGGCGAAAATTGCGCCAATATAATCATAGCAGCAAAACCAAGTAATATTTGTATTGCTCGCTTTTGTATCATGTCGATACTTTGTCCTGTTGCACTCCAAAGAATATAAAGGCTATAACCCAGTAATAACGTTATAAATAAAAAGAACAGGGGATCAATATGTATTTTTTGCCAAAAACTCTTTTTAATATTATTCATTATTAGTCCTCTGTTTCTGTATTGGTTGACGGTTGGTTGAGCTCGGTAGAATTGTTGCCTAAAAGGTAAAAATCCAATATTTTACGTGCTACCGCACCACCGTTCGAGCTACCACCCCCGCCGTTTTCTAAAACAATGGCTAAGGCTATTTTTGGTTTATCATAAGGCGCATACGCAATAAATAATGCATGATCGCGTAAATGTTCAGGTATTTTATGGGCGTTATAGATTTCGTCTTGCTTTAAGCCATAAACCTGTGCAGTACCCGATTTGCCCGCTGCTTGATATTTTGCATCAGCATAAATTTTGCGTGCTGTTCCTCGTGCACCAAACATAACTCGGTGCATACCTTCTTTAACAAGCGACCAATAAGCTGGGTTAACATCAACTAGGCTAGTTGCTTCGATATAATTATTTGAATCAACTTGAGGTTGCTGTTCATTAGAATTTAAAATATCGCTCTTTTTATATAATAAAAAGTGTGGTGTATAGGTTTTGCCGTTATTGATCAAAGTTGTTAGTGCTTTGGCCATTTGTATTGGGGTTGCTGTCCAATAACCTTGTCCTATGCCAACAGGTATAGTATCACCTTGTAACCAAGACTTTTTATGCCGTTTGATTTTCCACTCACGACTAGGCATTACCGCTCGTGTTTCTTCGTTTTGGGAAATATCTACGCCTGTTCGCTCACCATAACCAAATTTACTCATCCATAAGTTTAAGCGATCAATGCCCATGTCATAAGCAACTTGGTAAAAGTAGGTATCAACCGATTCCTCAATGGCTTTTAATACATCAACACGACCATGTCCCCATTTAAGCCAATCTCGATAACGTCGTTCTGTACCCGGTAATTGCCACCAACCAGGATCGTTAACTACGCTTTTTGGGGTCACTACACCTTCACTTAATGCCGCAATAGAAATAAACGGCTTAACAGTCGAGGCCGGTGGATAAGCACCGAGTAAAGCTCGATTAAAAAGCGGTTTACTTGGGTCTTTGAGTAATTCACTATATTTAGTGCTTGATATCCCACCCACAAACGGGTTGGAATCATAACTTGGGCTTGAAACTAAAGCTAATATTTCACCATTATTAGGGTCAATTGCCACCACAGCTGCTTTACGTCCAGCTAGTAATTGTTCAATATATAGTTGCAATTTAAGGTTGATAGATAAATAGATATCTTCGCCCGCTTGGGGGGGATTTTTATTTAGTTGACGAACAATGCGTCCGCGGCTGTTAACTTCAACTTTTTCATAACCCGGGGTTCCGTGTAATACATCTTCGTAGTATTTTTCGATACCCATTTTACCAATATTAAAAGTAGCTACATAATCACTAGTTTTATTTTCATCTTCTAGACGTTGTTTATCTTGGCTGTTAATTTTAGAAATATATCCAAGAATATGGGTTAGTGATGCCCCATAAGGATAATAACGATGCTGTATATCCATAATGGATACATATGGAAAGCGGTGTTGATCAACAACAAAACGCGCAATCTGTTCTTGAGTTAAGTTATTTTTTAATGGGACAGGTCTGTGCGCTTTATAATTTCGGCGCTCTTTTTGGAAATTTTCGATATCTTCGTCAGTTAAATCAACAATTTTTTTTAATTCATTAAATTGTTCATTCAGGTTTTTTACCTTATCAGGAATGATGTTTAATTGGTATGTGATATTGTTAATGGCTAATGGGGCGCCATTACGGTCATAAATCATGCCGCGATTAGGTGGAATAGGTATAATTTCAATGCGATTATCATTAGATTTGGTGCTGTAATAACCGTAATTTACAATCTGCAATCCAGCAAGGTTAACAAGCAAAACAATAATTAAAATGATAATGACAATAAATGAAAACAACGCTCTACGAAAAAATAAATTTGCTTCTGCTGAGTGATCTCGAATGTTTGTTTTCCTTTTTTTGCTTGAAATAGGGATAACAATACTCCTCTAAATGTTTTTTTCTGTTTGTGGTTTATGTTGCTGTTCTTCCCATTTATCATAAGCATTAACAATTTTGGCAACCACTGGATGGCGTACCACATCTTCGCTATTGAAAAAATTAAAGCTGATTTCATCAACTTTACTTAGTACCTCAATGGCATGGCGTAAGCCCGATTTTTGATGACGTGGTAAATCTATTTGAGTAATATCACCAGTAATTACCGCTTTAGAATTAAAGCCGATACGGGTTAAAAACATTTTCATTTGTTCAATTGTGGTGTTTTGGCTTTCATCAAGAATAATAAAGGCGTCATTAAGCGTACGCCCACGCATATAAGCTAGTGGTGCGACTTCAATCACGCTTTTTTCAATCAGTTTTTCAACTTTTTCAAAGCCAAGCATTTCAAATAAAGCATCGTAAAGTGGACGTAAGTAAGGATCCACTTTTTGACTTAAATCACCTGGTAAAAAGCCTAACTTTTCACCAGCCTCGACAGCGGGTCGGGTTAGTACAATGCGGCGAATTTGCTGTTTTTCAAGTGCATCTACTGCTGCCGCCACAGCTAAATAGGTTTTACCTGTTCCTGCTGGCCCTATACCGAACGAGATGTCATAATCTAAAACATGAGCAATATATTGAGCTTGATTAGCCGTTCGGGGTTTGATAATACCCCGTTTGGTTTTTATCATCACTAGCTTTCCGCCTTGATGATCAATATAAGCAGGTAAGTGTTCACTTGCTTTTTGTAAAGCACCTGACTCTTTTATTGCTAGATGTATTTGTTCAGGCTCAATATCAATAACTTTATCTTTGATTTGGGTATGTTGATAAAGGGATTGTAAAATATCAATAGTTGCTTGAACGCAGATACTGTCACCTGTTATTGTAAATAAATTACCTCGGTGATTAATTTCAATACCAAGTCTGCGCTCTAGCTGTTTAATATTGTCATTATAAGGACCACAAAGACTATTAAGACGCTGATTATCAGCAGGTTCTAGCATGGTTTCATTTGTCGTAATATTCAAAGATAAGTCCTCTAATTTTAATATTAATCACTAATGCGTCCTTCACACAAAGAACACTTTTCAACACCTTTTAAAAAGTCCATATTGCACTGATGGCAAGATACGATGTTTCCGTTAACAACATTGTCAACAGCTCTTATTGATTGACTTCCATCAAATCCTTGCGATTTTAATTTATTGACTAACATTGAAATAGGCGTTCCGCTTTTTAACTCTTGCTCAACATATGATGCAACTTGTTCTTCAAATGTTGGTGGTACATATTCAAGTACCTTTTCGTTATAGTCATTATTACATTCATTACACTTGATATAACGACCTAATGTTTCAAAACTAAAAATAGGAATAAAAAACAACGTAAAATATTTTGCCATTTTTATTTGTGTGTATTTTTGCTGTTTTTCATCAGTAGTGATATTTTGTTGCGAACAGCAATTTGGGCAATTAAATTGCCCACTATGTTCGTTGACTTCCCTTCCACGAGTTCCAAAAATAATAAACATTTTCTTTCCTATCCTTTTATTTAATAACTTTTTAATTTTTATTATAAAAACTAGTTAAATGGTTCTCTTTTTATGGTTGATAAATACCAACACCTAAATCGTTTTCTTTTCGAGTTCGCGATATCACTGACATTGGTGATTCATTTACCCGCAAATCCATTTCATCTTCGGTACGAATAACTTTACCACGCAATGAATTTGGATAAACATCAGTTATTTCAACATCAACAAATCTACCAATCATATCAGGATTGCCTTCAAAGTTAACAATTCGATTATTTTCAGTTCGGCCTGTTAATTCCATCAGGTCTTTTTTAGAAGGACCTTCAACTAAAATGCGTTGTACAGTATTTAACATTCGGCGACTAAATTGCATGGCTTGTTGATTGATTCGTTCTTGAAGAATGTATAAACGTTGTTTTTTCTCTTCTTCTGATACGTTATCTTCCATTTCAGCAGCAGGTGTACCTGGGCGAGCTGAATAGACAAAGCTATAGCTTAAATCAAAATTTACATCGGCAATAAGCTTCATAGTTTGTTCAAAGTCTTCTTGTGTTTCCCCAGGGAATCCAACAATAAAGTCAGAGCTAATTTGAATATCTGGTCGAACTTTACGTAGTTTGCGAATAATTGATTTATATTCAAGTGCTGTATGCGTTCGTTTCATTAGATTTAATATGCGATCTGATCCACTTTGTACCGGTAAATGTAAAAAACTCACCAGTTCAGGCGTATCACGATAAACATCAATAATATCATCGGTAAATTCAATTGGGTGACTGGTAGTAAAACGAATGCGATCAATCCCGTCAATAGCCGCAACTAAACGTAATAACTCAGCAAATGAACAAATATCACCATCAAATGTTGGTCCACGATAAGCATTAACATTTTGCCCAAGTAAATTTACTTCTCGCACACCTTGTTCAGCAAGTTGTGCTATTTCATAAATTACATCATCACAAGGTCTGCTAACTTCTTCCCCTCGAGTATAAGGGACAACGCAATAAGTACAATATTTATTGCATCCTTCCATAATTGAAACAAATGCTGTTGGACCTTCGCTACGCGGTTCAGGTAATCGATCGAATTTTTCTATTTCAGGAAAGCTGACATCAACCACATGATTGCCGTTACCACTTTTTATTTGTTCTATCATTTCTGGTAAGCGGTGGAATGTTTGTGGTCCAAAAATAATATCTACAAATGGGGCACGTTTGCGAATATGCGCACCTTCTTGAGATGCCACACAACCACCGACACCAATAATGATATTTGGATTATGCTGTTTTAAGTTTTTCCAACGACCTAACTGGTGGAAGACTTTTTCTTGAGCTTTTTCCCGAATAGAACAAGTGTTAAGTAATAAGATATCGGCTTCTTCAGCATTATCCGTTAAGGTTAATCCGTGAGTAGATTCAAGGAGATCGGCCATTTTTGTCGAATCATATTCGTTCATTTGGCAGCCCCAAGTTTTGATATGTAATTTTTTGCTCATCAATAACTCAGCTATATTAATTGTTAAAATGAAAACGGGTTTAAATCCGCGATTTTAGCGTGCCATATTGTAATCTTTTGTTATTGTAGGGTCTATAATAAATTAAAAAATGACAATATAAAGTAAAGCTTGTTTTTATAACTTTGAATAAAAGGTAATAAGTGGATTAAATAAGTTGTTATTAAAAATATTAAATATAAAACGAGTTAATTTAATATTCTTCTTTGGCGATAAAAAAAGAATAAAGAGATTAAAAAGGTTTATTTATTTATCAAAAATAATCAATTATGATAATCATTCTTTTTTATCTATTTTTATTTTATGCTATTATCCGCGGCAAATTACGATAACAAATAAAGTGTTTAATATATGACAAAGACATTTAGTCCTACAAAGCGCCTATTAGTTAAAGGTATTATTGCGACTTGTTTATTATCTGTTACTCGTATAGGCTTTGCAGCAGCAATGGCACAAGTTGTTGCTGTGCGTGTGTGGCCTTCATCAACCTATACAAGGATCACTTTAGAATCAAATATCAGCTTAAAATACAAACAATTTTTATTGAGTAATCCTAATAGGATCGCAATTGATATAAACAATATTAGTTTAAATCCAATCTTAAAAAATATTTCTTCAAAAGTATTAAAGCATGATCCTTATATAAAATCGATACGCGTTGTTCAACGCGATCCAAAAATAGTTAGAATTTTGATCGAATTAAAACAGGATGTTAAACCTAATACTTTTGCCTTATCTCCGATAGCTAAATTTAAGCATCGTTTAGTGATGGATCTTTATCCTTCTAAACCCGCTTCAAGCAAAAATGATGATCCTTTACTTGCACTTTTAGAAGAATATAAAAAAGGAGAGCTCAATAAAAAACAATCTGAGATAAAATCACCAACTAATAAAAATAAAAATGCTCCGATTATTGTGGTACTAGATCCAGGGCATGGTGGCGAAGATCCTGGTGCTATTGGCTACAATAAAACGCGTGAAAAAGATATTGTTTTACAAATTGCACGTCGTACTTATAATTTACTAAAAAAAGAACCGAATATAAAAGTCTATATGACACGTAATGAAGATGTATTTATTCCATTAAAAGTACGTGTTGCTAAAGCCCGTTCACTCCGTGCAGATCTATTCATTTCTATTCATGCAGATGCTTTTGCTAATCGTTCAGTTGGTGGTTCATCTGTTTTTGCATTATCTACTGGTGGAGCAAGTAGTTCGGCAGCCAGTTATTTAGCGCAAACACAAAATGAAGCCGATCAAATAGGAGGTGTTAGCCGCAGTGGTGATAAGTATTTGGATAATACTATTTTAGATTTGGTTCAAAAAACAACGCTAAGTAATGGAGTGTTACTTGGTAATGCTATTTTAAATAGAATGAAAAAAGTTAATAAGCTACATAAGCCTTTTCTTGAAAAAGCAGGCTTTGCTGTACTAAAAGCACCTGATATCCCTTCTATTTTAGTCGAAACGGCTTTTATTAGT
The DNA here is from genome assembly GCF_009795865.1 of Gilliamella sp. Pas-s27. Lineage (NCBI taxonomy): Bacteria > Pseudomonadati > Pseudomonadota > Gammaproteobacteria > Orbales > Orbaceae > Gilliamella > Gilliamella sp. Pas-s27. The sequence goes on along the minus strand of NZ_WTEW01000029.1, from coordinate 17,976 downwards.
AATACAGCAGAAGAGAAAAAACTAAAAACGGCTGCTTTCCAAAATCAAGTATCAAAGGCGATCTTTGATGGAGTCAAAGATTATATTAAAAAGCGTAAAAAGTAATTTTATAAAGATACTTAAAGTTAACTAAATTTTTTAATATGAAATTATTGAATAATAATTAAACATCTTTCTGCATCTAATCCCGGAATCGTTAATTTAATATGTTGTTTAAGCATAAAACCTGCTGGAATTGAATCGATCTCACTTCCTTTTAAAGCATAGAAAGATCCTTTTTGATCCGGTAAATGTTTACACCAATTAAGCATATCTTGCAAAGAAGCAAAAGCTCGGCTAATAACACCATCAAACTTTTTATCGTGATAATCTTCTATTCGGCTTTGTATTGGAGTGATATTTGTTAATTTAAGTTCAAACTGAACTTGCTTTAAAAAACGAATACGTTTACCTAAGCTATCAACTAGATCAAATTGTTTATCTGGATTAATAATTGCCAGTGGAACTCCCGGTAATCCAGGGCCAGTACCAACATCAATAAAGGTGTTTCCTGTTAAATAAGGTGATACCATTAAACTATCCATAATGTGTTTAACTAGCATTTCATTAGGATCACGTACAGCGGTTAAGTTGTAAGCCTTATTCCATTTATTGAGCATTTCAACGTAATGGATCAATTGATCTATTTGTGATCCAGTAATCAAAAGATCCGTTTGATCAATTAGGTTAGTGAGTTTCTTTTTTAACATAATTCTTCTTTTTTAAATAAACTAATAACATTGAAATAGCCGCAGGCGTTATTCCTGATATGCGTGAAGCTTGCCCTATAGAAACCGGTTTGTGTTGCTTTAATTTAGCAACCACTTCGTTTGATAATCCTGATATTTCAGCATAATCAATATGTGCAGGAATTAGTGTTTCTTCGTTGCGTTTTTGGCGTTCAATTTCTTCAATTTGCAGTTTAATGTAACCATCATATTTAACTTGAATTTCAACTTGTTCAGCAGCCTGTGCATCAGTTAATCCAGGTGCAAATAGCGAAAGTGATTTTAAGGTTTGGTAATTCATTTCAGGCCGTTTAAGTAGCTCTTCACCATTGGCTTCTTTGGTTAAATTAGCACTTAATACTGCGTTGACTTCGTCAATTGTTTCTATATGAGGATGAACCCATATATCACGCAGACGTGCTCTTTCTTGTTCAATGGCTTCGAATTTTTCATTAAAACGTTGCCAGCGATAATCATCTACCATGCCAAGGTTACGGCCAATTTCTGTTAACCGAATGTCTGCATTATCTTCACGTAACATTAAACGATATTCAGCACGAGAAGTAAACATACGATATGGTTCGTTAGTACCAAGTGTACAAAGATCATCTACTAGTACACCTAAGTAAGCTTGATCCCGTGTTGGATGCCATTGATCTTGATCATATGCAAAACGAGCTGCATTTAAACCTGCTAGCATGCCTTGAGCGGCAGCTTCTTCATAGCCTGTTGTGCCATTAATTTGTCCAGCTAAAAATAAACCTTTGATCACTTTACTTTCAAGTGTTGGCTTAAGATCCCTTGGATCAAAATAATCGTACTCGATCGCGTAACCTGGTCTGACGATATTTGCATTTTCAAGCCCTTTCATGCTACGAACAAAAGCAAGCTGAGCGTCAAAAGGTAGACTTGTTGAGATCCCATTTGGATAGATTTCATTGCTATCTAATCCTTCCGGCTCTAAATAGATCTGATGTGAATTTCGATCAGCAAAACGCATGATCTTATCTTCGATCGATGGGCAATATCTTGGCCCTACACCTTCAATGATCCCTGTATACATTGGGCTACGATCTAAATTAGATCTGATTATATCGTGTGTTTTTTCGTTTGTACTTGTTATATAGCAAGGGATCTGTTTTGGATGATCACTTGAATTGCCTAAAAATGAGAAAACAGGTACAGGATCGTCGCCATATTGTGTGCCTAATTTTGAAAAATCAATCGTTCTTGCATCAATACGGGGTGGGGTACCTGTTTTTAAGCGTCCCATTCTGAATGGATATTGATGTAGTGATTTTGATAAACCTATCGAAGCAGGATCACCTGTTCTGCCACCACTATAATTATCAAGCCCTATGTGGATCTTTCCGTCTAAAAAAGTACCTGTTGTTAGTACTACAGTTTTTGCTTTAAATGATACTCCCATTTGGGTTTTTACACCGATGATCTGATCGTTTTCAATGATCACATCTTCAACTGATTGTTGAAATAACATGAGGTTTTCTTGATTTTCAAGTGCTGTTCTGATTGCTTTGCAATAGAGGGATCGATCTGCTTGTGCTCGTGTAGCTCTAACCGCAGGACCTTTACTGCTGTTTAATATTCTAAATTGGATCCCAGCATGATCAATAGCCTGAGCCATTAAACCACCCATGGCGTCAATTTCTTTAACCAAGTGACCTTTGCCAATACCACCAATGGCAGGATTACAAGACATTTGTCCTAATGTATTGATATTGTGGGTTAAAAGTAGTGTTTTTCTTCCCATTCTTGCTGATGCCATTGCTGCTTCTGTTCCTGCATGGCCTCCACCAACGATGATGACATCAAAAAGATCTGGATAAAACATAAAAAGCCTCGTATTTATTTTGTGTACAGGTGATCTCTATTTTAGATCGGGTGATTTGGTTTATTTAGCGTAGGGAATTTTACTCATCTTTTTGATTACGTCAAATGATCTATTTTGATCGCGCTTTAATTTAAATAAGATCTTTTAGATGATCTTTTTATTTTTATTATTATTAAGTTGGATCCTTTTTGTGGGTAACTCTATTTTTTTATTATTTTATTAGATCTTAACGATCACTTAATTGTGTTAATTGATCGGATCTTTTTTGTTTTAATTCTGTTGATAAGTGTTATTGTTATTCACAATTGATTTTTGGTTTTAGGTTGTTAATAGGCTTATAACAACTTATGATCCCCTTTTGTCACAGAGTTATCCACAAAAAAATAAATTTGTTTGCTTAATTTTTAGCTTTTATTGTTTTTATTTTATACTTAGTTGAGTGGTTTATTATTTTATGATCTAATTATGTGATCAAAATGGTTCTATAAAAGTTTTAAATTATTAAATTATATTTGTGTAATTTATAAAGTATGGGCTAAATAATTTAAAGTGTAGGATATTTTTCTTTTCTATAAAACTTATTGATTTTTATAAAAGCAAATTTATACTTAACATAATTGTATTTTTATAACGAGGTTATTTTATTACTCTTTCGCAGCTGCCTTTGCCTTTTTTGTTACCTAATAATGAAACTTTTGATAGTTTTTATGTAGGTGATAATCGATTGTTGTTTGATTCATTACAAACTTTACTAAGTAAAGAGGGTTTTAATGTCTTTTATATATGGTCGGCTAGTGCTGCGGGTCGGACTCACCTTTTACATGCATCAAGTCAACATAAGTTAGCCAGTTATATTCCTTTAAAACAGCATTATCACTTAGTGCCTGAAATATTACAGGGACTAGATAATTACGATTTAGTTTGTTTAGATGATATTGATGCGATAGCAGGTCATAAATATTGGGAAGAGGCTATTTTTGATTTATTTAATCGGTTGACCGAAAAAAATGTGAGCAAATTATTAATAACTGCAAATGCACCACCTAAACAAATTTCTTTTATATTACCTGATTTAGTTTCTAGATTATCTTGGGGACAAGTTTATCAATTAAAAGAACTTAGCGATGATGATAAGCTTAAAGCTTTACAATTAAGAGCACAACTAAGTGGGTTTGAATTATCAACAGAAGTTGGGCTATTTTTATTAAAGCGTGTTAATCGTGATATGCGTACACTGTTTTCTTTGTTGGAAAAGTTTGAAGTAGCTACGCTTGCGCAACAACGTAAGTTAACTATTCCTTTTATTAAACATATTTTGGATTTGTAATATGATTAAGAAACCTGAAGCTATCGTTTTTTTTGATTTAGATGGGACACTATTTAATAGTGACATTGATGTATCACCCAGTTCTTTTGAGGCTATAAAAAAATTAAAAAAAAATAACATTATACCAATAATTGCAACCGGTAGAACACCTTGTGAAACTATTGATTTAATGGAAAAAACTAAGATTAACTCGATTATTGGTATGAATGGTCAAGTAGTTATTTACGAAAAGGAATTGGTTTATACTAATAGTATTGATAAAAATATTATTGCAAGAATTTATGAATTTTCTAAACATGAAATGAATATACCGCTTTCATTTTATAATTATCAAAAGATGCGAGTTTCAGAAAACAGTCTGCCAACTAAGACCTTTTATAATTATTTAAAACAAGAAGTCCCTCTTATTGATGATGAAATCTATTTAAGAGAGCCAATCCAAATGCTGTTATTGTTATGTGAACAAGGTGAGTCAAATTATCGGGATAGGTTTCCTGAATTAACATTTATTCGTAATACGCCTTATTGTGTTGATGTCTTTAATCATGGTGGTTCTAAAGGTAATGGTATTACTAAACTATTACAAAATAAGGGGTTTAATGATGTACCAACTTATGCTTTTGGTGATGGAATGAATGATTTTGAAATGTTTTTAACGGTTGATCATCCTATTGCTATGGGGAATGCTGTTGATGAATTAAAAGAGAAAGCTGAGTTTGTTGCAGATACCAATGATAATGATGGCATTGCTAAAGCGTTACAAAAATTTGGGTTGATTTAGAATTTTCTTATAAAAAAATGGGAAGTTAACTAGTAAAAAATTTATATCGATGGGGTGTTATTTGTTGCTTATACTAGTTGGAATGAAGATGGATTTGTTGAATCTATAATGGATTATGAGCAAGATAACTTTGTATAGATATAATAATCAAAAAATAATTGAATATAGAAAAAAGTATGTTAATGGTAAAGTTGTGATTGAAAAAATCATCCTTTGATGAAAAGGATAAGGTTATTAGTCAAACTACCTAAATAGAATAAGGTCTATTTTTTATGTAGGTATAAAAATTAAATTTTTATTGATAAACTACCCCCAAACAAACAGCTTGGCTTGCTCCGGTTACTTCGGGAATATTTGATGGAATATTGTTGGTTCGACAATAAGCGAGCCAAGCGAAGGCGATTGCTTCCATATCATTACTATTTATTCCTATTTCATCTGTTGCCATAACCTGCCAGTTTGGTAGTAATTCTGTTAATCTTTGCATAATAATCGGGTTTTTTGCTCCCCCACCACAAACTAGTAACTGACAAGGTAATTGTTTTTCAATAGTTAATTTATTAATTTCACGCTCAATAGATGAAGCCGTAAATTCAACTAATGTTGCTTGTATATCTTGAGGCGGTAATTGGCTATGAGTAAGTTTTTTATGTAACCAAGTTAAATTAAATAACTCACGCCCTGTACTTTTAGGTGCTAGTATTTTGAAATAATCTTCATCAAATAATTTATTTAATAAATCTTGGTTAACTTTTCCTGTTTTTGCCCACAGTCCATCTTTATCATAACTTTTACCTAGATTTTGACTTATCCAGCAATCAAGCAGTACGTTCCCTGGTCCTGTATCGTAACCAATAGTAGGATGGTTAGGGATTAATACTGAAATGTTACTAATTCCTCCTATATTTAATACTACACGATTAATTTGTGGATCTTGTAGTACCGCTTTATGAAAAGCGGGTACCAGTGGCGCTCCTTGTCCTCCATATGCCATATCTTTTCGACGAAAATCGGCAATGGTGGTGATTCCTGTTTTTGCAGCGATAATATTGGCATCGCCAATTTGTAAGGTAAATGGATTTTCACCGTTTGGTGCATGGTAAATAGTTTGCCCGTGGCAACCAATTGCTTTTACTTGTTGTTTATCTATTTTATTGTCTTTTAAAAATTGATTGATACTATCAGCAAATAATCCACCAAGCTGATAGTCTAATTCACCCAGATTTTGTAATGTGGTTTGCTTTTTTTCACATAATGTTAATAATTGCTGCTTTAAGTTAGTGGGCATTGGGTAGCAACTACTAGCTATTGATGTGACATGTTTTCCAATAATATTGACTATAGCAATATCAATTCCATCCATGCTGGTTCCTGACATCACACCAATATATAAATTTTGCATAATTTTATCCTTGTCGAATGATTCGCCCTGTTTTGATGTCTTTAATTTCGGATGGTTGCGATCGATGGCCTGTTTCGCCTTCTAAAATCGGAAAATTCTGGCCAAATTGTTTGGCTACTTCGATGGCTGTTTTACAAGGTTCATGGTTAGAAAGATTAGCACTGGTTGAAACTATCGGTTTGCCATAAAGATCGCATAGTTTACAAACTAAGGGATGATTGGTGACCCGCACTGCAATTGAGTCAAATTTACCTGTCAAAAAGTAGGGGGTTTTTTTATTTTTAGGAAAAATCCAAGTAATAGGTCCTGGCCAGTTAGTAAGTGCTAACTGTTTTTGTTCATTAGTGATAGCTAATTCATCTATATAGGGAATCAGTTGTTGGTAATGACTAGCAATTAAAATCAAGCCTTTATCCACTGAACGGTGTTTTAGTTGTAAAAGTTTTAATATGGCTAATTCACAATCAGGATCACAACCTAAACCAAAAACGGCTTCAGTAGGGTAAGCAATTACTTCGCCATTTTTTAAACAATTATTGATTTCTGGTAAAGTTAATAAATTAGCCATTAAATTTGAATATGAGCTGAGTATAAATGTGATTTATATTAACCCTAGGTCGTAGGTTTTGTAAATTGGTATTATTTAGCTTTTAAATCGTTATAATGATAAGTTTTAAGCGCTATTGTTATTCCCAGTTTATTTGGGGATAATTGTTAGCTGTAAGTTCAACAACTTGTTGTATATTAATAATTTTAAGTCTTGAATCAATCATTTTTTTTAGTCCTCTAGCTTCTATATCGCTGTTTATAATATAGCAATGCTCGGTTTTGTTCATAATATCATTCAATAATGAGTTGTTTTTTAGAGCTAGAAAAACACCATTTTGCCAGAACAATACGGCGTCTTGAGCTGATATTAATTGTGGATTTATGGTTGATTGATTTGTTGTTGATATAGTATGTAGCATTATTTTCACTTCTTATACTAAAACGTAGTATTTCCTGATAAGTTTTTTACAAAGCCAAGCTTATCTTGGTTAGTACATCTTTGATGGTTATTAGTATATAATGAGAACTATTTATTGAGCAAAGAATTCATCATGAAACCAATTATTTTAAGCGATGAGCAACAAACTATTTTGTTTGGTAGTAAACTTGCCAAACTGTGTTTAAACTATTTATCTGAGCATGATGATACAATTATTATCTATTTAATCGGTGATCTTGGTGCCGGTAAAACGACGTTTAGTCGTGGTTTTTTACAGCAATTAGGACATGTTGGTAATGTAAAAAGCCCTACTTATACATTAGTAGAACAGTATCAATTTGATAATTTTTCAGTTTATCATTTTGATTTGTACCGGCTTTGTGACCCAGAAGAACTAGAGTTTATGGGAATTCGTGAATATTTTTCTTCACGAGCAATTTGTTTAATTGAGTGGCCGCAGCAAGCTAACGGTATTTTGCCAAGTGCAGATCTTGAAATTGATTTAGCTTATTTAGAGCTAGCACGAACCGTTTCAATACAGGCAATAAGCAAAAAAGGTCAAGCGATTATTAATTTATTACAATAGAAATAAACAATAAAAAGACAATGAAAAAACTACTCACTTTTTTTATCTTATTGCTGCTTTGTAGTTCTGCCTATGCAGCTAAAGTTGTAATTGCTGTTGATGCGGGGCATGGTGGAAAAGATTCCGGCGCAATAGGAAAAAATAAGTTATATGAAAAAACAGTTACCCTCTCTATTGCTAAAAAAATTACTAATTTATTAAATAAAGATCCTAATTTTAAAGGGGTATTAACCCGTAGCAGTGATAATTTTATTTCTGTTTCACAACGTTCTGAAATCGCTAGAAAAAATAAAGCTAATTTGTTAGTTTCAGTTCATGCTGATGCTGCGCCAAATCAGAATGCAACAGGTGCCTCGATCTGGGTATTATCAACTAAGCGAGCTGACACTGAACTTGGTCGTTGGCTTGAACAAGACGAAAAGCAGTCACAATTACTTGGTGGAGCAGGTGATGCACTTAGTGATGATCATGATCCCCATTTGAGTCAAGCGGTATTAGATTTACAGTTTTCTTATTCTCAACAAGTGGGTTACGAGCTAGCAAAGCAAGTATTAAAAGAGATGAAGGGAACAATAAAATTACATAAATCAGTTCCTGAACATGCAAGTTTAGGCGTATTACGTTCGCCAGATATCCCATCTATTTTAGTTGAGGTTGGCTTTATTTCTAATCAAAATGAAGAAACTTTACTTGGTAGTAATGCTCATCAAGATAAAATAGCTAAAGCTATTTATCAAGGTATAAAAAATTATGTTAAACAAAATCCAAAATTTGGAGAGCAGCATTAATGACAATTCATATTCTTTCACCCCAATTAGCTAATCAAATTGCAGCTGGTGAGGTGGTAGAACGTCCAGCTTCTGTTATTAAAGAGTTAGTTGAAAATAGCCTTGATGCGGGTAGTACTCAAATTGATATAGAGCTTGAGCAAGGTGGTTGTAAATTAATTCGTATTCGTGACAATGGCTGCGGTATTGCGAAAGATGAATTAGCTTTAGCGCTTGCGCGTCATGCAACCAGTAAAATTAGCTCATTAGATGATTTAGATGCGATTATTAGTCTTGGTTTCCGTGGTGAGGCTTTAGCGAGTATTAGCTCGGTTGCTAGATTGACATTAACATCACGCACTTTAGAACAATCTGAGGCATGGCAAGTTTATGCTGAAGGTCGAGATATGAAGCCTATTATTAAACCAGCGGCTCACCCAGTGGGATCTACTGTGGAAGTGCTTGATCTGTTTTATAATACGCCTGCAAGGCGTCGTTTTTTAAAAACAGAAAAAACCGAATTTATGCATATCGAGGAATTTGTTCGGCGTATTGCGCTATCTCGTCCTGATGTAACTTTTAATTTGCAACATAATGGTAAATTAATAAAACAGTATCGTTTATCTTCTCTAGAAAAAAGGGTTGAATTAGTTTGTGGACGATCTTTTATGCAAAAAGCGATAAAACTTGACTGGCAGCATGATGATTTGCTTATTCAAGGTTGGGTTACTAGTAGTGAAGTAAGTAATTTACAATATTTTTATGTAAATGGTCGAGTTATCAAAGATAAATTACTGAATCATGCGCTACGTCAAGCTTATGTTAGTCGAACTAATGAGCAACAGAGCTATGTGATTTTTTTAAAAATTGATCCTAAGCAAGTCGATGTTAATGTTCATCCAACTAAACATGAAGTCCGTTTTCATGAAGCTAGGTTAGTTCATGATTTTGTTTATCAAGCGATTGTTATGGCGCTTGATTCTAATCTACCAGTAACAGAAGAAAAACCAACAATAACGCCCAATCGTCAAGCTGCAGGTGAAAATATTTTTAACCAACAAACGATTCATAAACCCTATCAGGTAATTAATGAGCCAAAGAAAAAAACAAGTAATTATATTAAAGAAAATGCGTTGTATGGTCAGTTAGTCCATGTTGAACCTTTTCAAGGAGTCACACAAATTGAGTTCAAAAAGCCAATTTCAGTAGTAGAAGAAGATAAAATCACTGAACCACAAAAAGCGGTGATTGAAGCATTATTTCCTAAACGAAATACATCATTACAATCATTGAAGAATCAAATTGATAGATCAAAATTAGTTCAATTTGGTCGGGTGTTAACGGTTATCCAACCTGACGTTGCTTTACTTGAAAAATATGAAGATAATCAGCAAAAATTAATGCTAATGAAATTACCTATTGCTCAACAAAAAGTTATCGAGATTAAGTTATTGTCACAAGAATCTGAAAAATTGCTTATCCCATTAACCATTTTAATTAATCATAAAGAGCAGCAAGTTCTTATTACTAACCAAACACAATTAAATTCTTTAGGGTTTGATTTTTATATTGATAAAGCAAAGCTATATTTGCAAAATGTTCCTAAAACATTACGCTCTATCAATTGGCAAAAAGTGTTACCTGCTTTAATCGCTTTTATTTTGTCATCAGAAAAGGAATTTTTCGAACCAACTCAAATTTCAGCTTGGTTAGCCAGCCAGTATAATGATAATTATGCAGCAAATTGGAGTGTGGATAACGTAGTTCATTTACTTGCTCAGTTAGAACAAGTGGATATTAATTTGTTACATCAAGAATCATTTTTATATCCGATTGATATACAATTTTTAACACAATCAGTTTTATCATGAACAAACCAAAAATTATTTCGCTAATGGGACCAACAGCCTCTGGTAAAACAGCATTTGCTATGATGCTTTATGATCGTTATCCCGTTGATATTATAAGTGTCGATTCAGCTTTAATTTATCGTGGTATGGATATTGGTACCGCTAAGCCAACTAAAGAAGAACAAAAAAAGTATCCACATAAATTGATTGATATTTGTGATCCAGCAGAAAGTTATTCAGCTGCAAATTTCCGGCAGGATGCATTGATGGAAATTGAAAAGTCATTGGAAAAGGGGCGAATTCCTCTATTGGTAGGTGGTACCATGCTCTATTTTAAAGCTTTGATTGAAGGGCTTTCTCCTCTTCCTGTGGCTAATAGTGAAATTCGTGAGCAAATAGAGAATAAAGCTAATAAATTAGGGTGGAAAGCGATTCATGAAGAATTAAAAAAAGTGGATCCTGTTTCTGCTGAAAGAATTCATCCTAATGATCCTCAACGTCTTAATCGAGCATTAGAGGTCTATTTGATTTCAGGTAAAAGCCTAACAGAACTTACACGAGAAAGTGGTAAAGCATTACCATACGATATTATGCAATTTGCTATTATGCCGCAAGATAGATCTCAATTACATGAGCGTATTGAGCAACGTTTTTTACAAATGCTTGATGACGGATTTGAAAATGAAGTTAAAGTACTCATGCAGCGAGCTGATTTGCATTTAAATTTGCCTTCTATTCGTTGTGTTGGTTATCGTCAAATGTGGGAATATTTAAATGGTGATACAAGTTATGACGAAATGGTTTTTAAAGGTATTTGTGCCACAAGACAATTAGCTAAAAGACAAATTACGTGGCTTCGTAATTGGAAGCAACCCGTTACATGGTTAGATTCTAATAATATTATTAGTAACGTCTTTGATCATGTTTTCTGACTTTAAATTTATTTTTGTTTTTTTAGTATTTATTTTCTATTATTTTGTAAATTTATTAAAATTTTAGTTATTTTTGCATAAATTTAAATTGACAGGTTTAATAGCTGGGTTTTTTGTGTTATTTTGGTACACGTTAAACAAGTATCTTATATTTAAAATTAAATAGATATTTATTTTTTATTACAGTTATTTTACCATCACATTATTATCATTTTAAAGGATAAACTCATGTCAAAAGGGCAGTCATTACAAGATCCTTATTTAAATTTGCTTCGTCGAGAGCATATTCCAGTGTCAATTTATTTAGTTAATGGTATTAAGCTGCAAGGACAAATTGAATCATTTGATCAGTTTGTTATTTTGTTAAAAAATACTGTCAGCCAAATGGTATATAAACACGCTATTTCAACAGTTGTCCCATCTAGACCTATTTCTGGACTATTAGTGTCTCAATCTGAAGAGGAAGATGAAAGCTAATATTTTAGTGGAGAATTTACTTGTTTGAACGATATAAAGGTGGTGAAACTGCCTTATTAGTCCATGTATTCTTCCCCCAAGAAAGCGATATCGAGGATCTTAAAGAGTTTGAAGTTTTAGTTTCTTCTGCTCAAATAGATATTCTCGATATTGTGACAACTTCAAGAAAAGCGCCTCAGACCAAATATTTTATTGGTGAAGGTAAAGCGCAAGAGGTAGCAGAAAAGGTTAAGCAACTTAATGCTTCTGTTATTTTAGTCAACCATACTTTAACTCCCTCCCAAGAACGTAACTTAGAACAATTGTGTAAATGCCGTGTTGTTGATAGAACAGGCTTAATTCTTGATATTTTTGCGCAACGCGCCAGAACTCATGAAGGTAAATTGCAAGTTGAATTAGCGCAATTACAGCATCTTTCTACCCGTTTAGTTCGGGGTTGGACACATTTAGAACGACAAAAAGGTGGGATTGGTTTACGTGGGCCCGGTGAAACTCAATTAGAAACAGATAGAAGGTTGATTCGTCATCGTATTCAGTTAATTTTATCAAGACTTGCTAAAGTTGAAAAACAGCGTAATCAAAATCGTCAATCAAGAAATAAAGCTGATTTATCAACAGTATCTTTAGTTGGATATACTAATGCTGGTAAATCAACACTATTTAATGCATTAACAAATGCAGATGTGTATGCTGCTAATCAGCTATTTGCTACACTTGATCCAACGCTACGAAGAGTTATTGTTGATGATGTTGGTGAAGTTGTTTTAGCTGATACTGTTGGTTTTATTCGCCATTTACCTCATGATCTTATTGCGGCTTTTAAAGCAACATTACTTGAAACGCAAGAAGCAACATTGTTACTACATGTCATTGACGCAGCAGATCCTAATTTATTGGATAATATGCATGCCGTTGATGAAGTGTTGCTTGAAATCGATGCTCACGAAATTCCAACATTACTTGTTATGAATAAAATTGATTTAATAGAAAGTAAACAACCAAGTATTGATCGAGATGAACATGGTATGCCAATTCGAGTTTGGATTTCAGCGCAAAATGGTTTAGGATTAGATCTTTTATTTATTGCATTAAAAGAAAGGCTTTCTAAACAAATTCAAGTTTGTCAATTAAGCTTACCAACTCATTTGGCAAGGCTTAGAAGTCGTTTTTATCAGCTAAATGCGGTAGAACATGAATTTATTAATGATGATGGTAGTTTTCATTTAGATGTGAGAATGCCTTTAATTGAATGGAATCGTCTCTGTAAACAAGAGCCAGATCTGTTATACTTAATCGATAAACAAAATAGCAACTAATTGTTAAATGGAGCATATAAATATGGCGTGGAATCAGCCCGGTAATAACGGACAAGATAACGATCCATGGGGTAATAATAATAACAAAAAACCAACTAATAATTCGTCTACTGGTTTATTTGATAACGTTAAGAAATTATTTAAAAAAGGTAATTTTGGTAATAATAGAGGTGGCTCTGGGATTAAATTACCGATGAATACTACTAGAATTATTGTATCTGTAGTTGTTTTACTGGTTATTATTTGGGGTATGAGCGGTTTTTATGTTATCAATCAAAATGAACGTGGTGTGGTTACTCGCTTTGGTAAAGTTCAACCCGAAATTATTCAGCCTGGATTAAATTGGAATCTACCTTTAGTTGATAAAGTGTATAAAGTTGATACACAAAGTACGCATAATTTTAATCTAGACGGTTTTATGATAACAACCGGTGATGATTTGGGTTTTGTTGGTATGAAGGTAGAATATAGTGTTGTCGATCCTATTAAATATTTATTTAATGTCACTAATGTTAAAGATAGCCTACAACAAGCAGCGGATAGTGCTTTGTATACTGAATTTGATAGATCTGGTGTGAATAGTGACCTTACTGATGGTAGTTCTGAACTAGTAAATCGTATAAAAGATGAGTTAACTAATATTATCAGTAATTATAATATGGGAATTGGTATAGTAGATATTAATTTCCAAACAGTTAGTCCTTCTAAAGCAGTACAAGAAGCTTTTAATGATGTTATGAAAGCTCAGAAAGATAAAAAAAATGAAATAAATGAAGCTATAAATAAAAAGAATAAACAAATTGAAGAAGCAAAAACTCAATCTGCTGTTATGCTAGCTAATGCAAATGCATATAAAGTAAAAGTGGAACTTGAAGCTGCTGGTGATGTGGCTCGTTTTGAAAAAATCTTACCACAATATAAAGTGGCACCAGAACTTACAAAAGAACATTTATATATTGAAACGATGGAAAGGATATTAGCCAAAACTAGCAAAATTATAGTTAATGATAAAAGTGGAAATTTAATGGTTCTACCATTAGAACAACTGTTAAAAAATAAAAATGAAAAAAATTCTAATTTAGGGGCTTTACCAAACCAAAATAGTAAAGATACATCGAGTTCTTCTGAAGCAGTAAAAGATCAGTCTCAGACAACAGTGGAATCACCTAAAGAGGTTAAAAACAGCACGAATAACTCTAATGTCGGCAATACTGCGCGGACTCCACGGTTTTTAGGGAAATAAGGAGATAAATATGCGCAAATTATTGATTCCTATAATATTGATTTTAGTTGGTTTGTTTTTTTCTAGTGCTTATGTTGTCGAAGAAGGAACTCGTGGTGTTGTTTTACGATTTAATAAAATTATAAAATTATCTGATCCTGGATTGCATTTTAAAATTCCGGGAATGGATAAGGTTAAAGTTATTGATGCTAAGATCCGAACTATTAATAATTCAAATAACACGGATCGGGATCAAAAATTCATAACTCGTGAAAATAAAGATTTAGTTGTTAATTATTTTGTACAATGGAGAGTTGTTGATTTTAATCGATACTACGAAGCTATTACTACAGGAAATAATAGTGTTGAAAATTTATTGTTTGCTCAAGTAAATAGTTGTTTAAAGACTGAAATTGGCAAACTAGATACTATTGATATTCTTAATGGTTTTCATACTTCTATTTTGGCGAGTATTAAAAATGCATTAAACGCTCCCACTCAGGAAACTGTTGAAAATAAATCAGCAGAAAATATTGTTAGTGAGGCTGAAAAAGATTCTGAAAGTAATAAAATAAGTATAAAATCTTTTGGTATTGAAATTGTTGATATTCGTATAAAGAAAATTGATTTTCCTCAAGAAGTATCTAAATCTATTTATGAAAAAATGAAAGAAAATCAATACGATAAAGGTGTTAATAGAACGAATGAAATACAAGCAGAGGTGACACTGGAAGTCACAAAAATATTATCTGAAGCTGAACGGCAATCTCAAGCTATTCGTGGAGAAGGAGATGCTAATGCGGCTAAAATTTATGCTGATGCTTTTAGTAATGATGTAGAATTTTTTAGTTTTATCCGTAGTTTGAAAGCTTATGAACAAAGCTTTACTGGTAATGATGTCATGGTTATTAGCCCTGACAGTGAGTTTTTGCAATATATGAAATTAAAATCTAATAATTAAATGAGTAAATAATCTATGAGTAATAATGTTGTTGTGTTAGGTACACAATGGGGTGATGAAGGCAAAGGTAAAGTTGTTGATTTACTCACAGAAAAAGCAAAGTATGTTGTTCGTTATCAAGGTGGGCACAATGCTGGTCACACATTAGTGATTAATGGTGAAAAAACAGTATTACATTTAATTCCATCAGGAATTTTACGTAATGATGTAATAAGCATTATTGCAAATGGTGTTGTGCTATGCCCTGATGCTTTGATGAAAGAAATGAAAGAGTTAGAAAATAGCGGCATTCCTGTTAAAGAAAGGCTTCTTATTTCTGAATCATGTCCTTTAATTTTGCCTTATCATATTGCGTTAGATCAAGCTCGTGAAAAAGCGCGTGGCAGTAAAGCTATTGGAACAACTGGGCGTGGTATTGGACCTGCTTATGAAGATAAAGTTGCTCGTCGTGGACTCCGTGTTGGTGATTTACGCGATCGCCAAGCTTTTGCTGAAAAACTAAAAGAAGTGATGGAGTATCATAATTTTCAATTAGTTAATTATTATAAAGCAGAAGCTGTAGACTATCAGAAAGTTTTAGATGATACATTAGCAATTGCCGATATTCTGATCTCAATGATTGCTGATGTGCCTGCTTTATTGGAAGATGCCCGTAAAAAAGGCGAAAAGATCATGTTTGAAGGTGCACAAGGTACATTACTTGATATTGATCATGGCACTTATCCTTTTGTTACTTCTTCTAATACTACAGCTGGTGGCGTTGCGACAGGTTCTGGTTTTGGTCCTCGCTATGTTGGTTATGTACTTGGTATTGTTAAGGCTTACTCTACACGTGTTGGTGCTGGCCCATTCCCAACAGAGTTATTTGATGATGTGGGTGAATACCTTTGTAAGCAAGGTAATGAATTTGGTGCAACGACAGGTCGCCGTCGTCGTACAGGGTGGCTTGATGCAGTTGCTGTTCGTAAAGCAGTACAACTCAATTCTGTTTCTGGATTTTGTTTAACTAAACTTGATGTATTAGATGGGCTTAAGGAAATAAAAATCTGCGTTGGTTATCAATTACCAGACGGTAATGTGATAAAAAATGCACCAGCAGCAGCTGAAGAGTGGAGTTTAGTCAAACCTGTTTATGAATCAATGCTTGGTTGGAGTGAGTCAACTTTTGGTGTTAAGCGTTATGATGCCTTGCCACAAGCAGCAAAAGATTATATTAAACGAATTGAGGAGTTGACTGAAACGCCAATTGATATAATCTCAACAGGTCCAGATCGTAGTGAAACAATGATTTTGCGCGATCCTTATGAAGCATAACTTAGTTTATTAAAAATCGGGACTATATCCCGATTTTTTATTTTGGAATATATTAGTTAATAAACATAAAGGTAATTATGACAAGATTAGGTACTCCGTTATCACCGGCTTCAACTAAAGTATTACTATGTGGTGCAGGTGAACTAGCTAAAGAAGTTGTTATTGAGTTACAGCGATTGGGGTGTGAAGTGATTGCGGTGGATCGTTATCCAGATGCACCAGCAATGCAAGTCGCTCATCGTTACCATATTGTTAATATGTTAGATGGTGATGCTTTAAAAAAAACCATTGAAATAGAAAAACCAGATTATATTGTTCCTGAAATAGAAGCAATTGCAACCAATACATTAATTGAATTGGAAAAAGATGGTTTTACTGTTATTCCTACCGCAAAAGCCACACAATTGACTATGAATCGGGAAGGTATTCGTCGACTTGCCGCCGAAGAATTAAACTTACCAACATCCTCCTATCGGTTTGCATCAAATGAAGAAGAGTATAAAGCAGCGGTTAAGGAACTTGGTTTTCCTTGTTTGGTTAAACCAGTTATGAGTTCTTCAGGTAAAGGGCAATCTTTATTAAAAAGTGAAGCAGATATTGAATCTTCATGGAAATATGCGCAAGATGGTGGGCGAGCAGGCGGTGGAAAAGTTGTCATTGAAGGCTTTATTGATTTTGATTATGAGGTGACATTGTTAACCGTTAGGCATATTCATGGGGTTTCATTTTGTGAACCTATCGGACATCGTCAAGAAAAAGGTGATTACCGAGAATCTTGGCAACCACAGCAAATGTCCAACAAGGCATTAAACTTAGCAAAAGGCATTGCAACTAAAATAACTGATGCTTTAGGTGGGCGTGGTTTGTTTGGTGTGGAATTATTTGTTAAAGGTGATC
Organism: Gilliamella sp. Pas-s27; assembly: GCF_009795865.1. Lineage (NCBI taxonomy): Bacteria > Pseudomonadati > Pseudomonadota > Gammaproteobacteria > Orbales > Orbaceae > Gilliamella > Gilliamella sp. Pas-s27. The sequence goes on along the minus strand of NZ_WTEW01000029.1, from coordinate 537 downwards.
AAGTTTGGTTTAACGAAGTTTCTCCTCGTCCTCATGATACAGGTATGGTTACACTTATTTCACAAAATTTATCTGAATTTGCATTACATGCTAGAGCAATATTAGGACTACCTATTCCTATTATTGAACAATATGGAGCAAGCGCTTCAGCCGTTTTAATGGTAGAGGGGAATTCAAAACAAGTTTCTTTTGCTAATTTAGATAAAGCATTAAGTGAGCCACAAACAGATTTGCGTCTATTTGGCAAACCAGAAATAAAAGGAATAAGAAGAATGGGCGTTGCACTAGCTAAAGCGGTAACGCCCAAAGAAGCGATTAATAAGGCTATTAATGTAGTAAAACAAATAAAAATAACCTTATAAAAGCGTGTTTTGTGCAAAAAAAAATCACTTAATTCAAAAAAAGCAAATTTTTTAAAATAGGGGTTGACGTGTAGGAGTGAAGTGAGTAACATACGCAACCCTTGAGACAGCGAAGTAAAGCGACGAAATGTTGAGTTAATTAAACGCTGTTAGCTCTTTAAAAAGAAGAAACAGA
>NZ_WTEW01000028.1:0-27940 GCF_009795865.1 Gilliamella sp. Pas-s27 | reverse complement strand
ATATAAACAAAAATCATAGGAGACAAATATCATGGTCAAAAAATTTAGTATCGAATTCAAACAACAATCAGTGGATTATGCGTTATCTAATGCAGACCTTTCTATCAGCGAACTAGCCAACCATCTAGGTGTGGGTAAATCAACCCTAGATAAATGGATTAGGCAACTTTCCCCGAATAAAACCAGCCGTCGAGAGTTAACGGCTGAGCAACAACGGATTATGGCGTTAGAAAAAGAGATTAAAGAACTGAAAATGGCCAATGATATATTAAAAAAGGCGCATGTGTACTTCATCAACAATCCAAGTTGGTGAAGTACGCTTATATGAAAAACCATTTAATCTGCTATCCCGTTACTAGGATATGCTCATTACTTGGTGTCAGTTCATCTAAAAATACGGGTCGATAATGGGCCAGAATTTACAGGGAAAACCTTTATAAACTGGGCTAAATCACATGATATAGCCATTGATTATATCCAGCCCGGTAACCCTTATCAAAATGGCTATATTGAACGATTTAACCGTTCGTACCGTACAGAGGTATTGGATTTATATCTTTTTAATAATCTGGAACAGGTAAGGAGAATAACCGAAGAATGGTTAACGATTTATAACACCGAAAGACCGCATGAGGCATTAAATAACATGACACCGATTGAGTATAAAACACTAAAACAAGCAGCTTAATTTTCTACGTGAGGTGTGTACTAAGTTTGGGATATTTACAATTTCATTCTGACCGAGATAAAGAGTTTGATAATCTGTTATTAGAGAATTGTTTTAAGACATTTAATATCACGCATTCATTAAACAAAAAAGGGGGGGGGCATTATGACAATGCGGTAGCGGAAGCGACATTTAAAACAATTAAAACGGAGTTTTTAAAAGGCCAACGTTGTAACTCAATGGTTGAGTTACAACGCGCTTTTTCGGCTTATACCTATTGGTATAATCATAAACGATTACATTCTTCGTTAGGCTACTTGTCTCCCGTTGAATTTAAAAAACACTTACCCCCTTAATTTTTTGTTTGAAAATGTGTTGCCATTCCAGAGAGTTGTGTGTTAAAAATGGAGTATTTACAATTTACCTACACCTAGATATGGTTCGCAAGCTCACTTATGGAAAGGTGAGCATGAGATAATGCATAATCAACTGATTGTTGTTTGAATTCGACACTAAATTTTTTGACCATGATATTTGTCTCCTATGATTTTTGTTTATATCATAGAAGCAACTTTTGTTCACTTTTTTAGCGAGGATCAAGTAACATTACTATTACAATGTCTTATCTAACTCCCATTCAGCAGCAATCGGGAATGCTTTCATCATAAAGCTAGCTACTTTTGATATTTGCGCATCAGTGATAGTTCTGTGATCATTTAGACAAAATACTTCACATTTACCTTCTTTAATTTTTAACAATAAGTTAGATAATTTGGAATCTAAATTAGGATCATCAGAACTAACATATTCGTACCTAATTGAAGATAAAACGCTATTTCCTTCTACATACGAAAAATACGATGACATAAGATATAAAGGAGAAATAGTTCCACTCTCTCTAAACCTAGAGCGACTTGTTTCATCCATTTGTTTTTGGAACTGGCTGATCATTTTATCAATAACATGGACATTCTTAATCATTGGAGCATGTAAAGGCCAAAACGAAGGCCACTTATTGAACTTTTCATAAAAGCACTGAGCAGTGAATAAAGATAATTGATTTGTTGGTTCACTATCTGCAAATACTTCCCCATAAGCATTAGGTACAGGCTCAAGAAATAACTTTGCTATACCATTAGGATGGATAAAATGTTGCTTATTAACTGGAGAACCAAAAAAATAATCATCATTTGCATATATAAAATTATCCGATAATCCTTCTATTTTATGAATCCAAGATTCTATTGCTACAGAATTAAATACAGGTAAACATGTTTTATCATTACATATATCGCTATGGTTAACCATTACTATTTGTTCATGATCGGTATCCAACCAATACGGTATTTGATTATCAGTAACTATAAATATTTTTCTTATAAATTTAGCATACGAAGCAACACTACGTAAAGAATATCTCAATTGTTCATAATCTACAAAACGTGTATCTTGATTTTGAACATTTATCCCTGAATAATAACTCTTTTTTTCCAACCATTCAGGATCACTATCGCTTACCCAAGTATACACTATATCAATCGGACCTTCATATTCATCGAAAAGAAAAGAATTTAATTCTAACATTGAATTAATGCTATCAATATGCTGAATATTTTTTCCTAATCTAATTGGAGCAAATGAATGTACCGTTTTATTAATATGAGCTTTGGGTATAAATTGAATTTGAGCATTTTTGTTTCTTGTTATAACACCATGCGGAGTCATATACCAAGGATCGAATTGAAATATCGTATTTTTATATACATATGTATCATCATGAAAATACAATCTAACTAAGTCATACCTATTACTTCCTTCAACAATATACACACCTTTAGTGAATTTTTCGTTACCTTTAATTAATTCGATGATATTTCTAACAAATGCATCTTGTATTGCAATTCTAATAATATGATCCCAACCAGTATGAATAATATGATAATTAATCCCCGCTTTATCCAATAAACTAAATAGTATTTCATCTTGACCGTGCGGTGTAATAAAGTCTTCAATTAAATTTGATAATTTCACTGTTTTTGTCTTATTTTGCATTACTTTCTCAGAGTTTTTTACCATAGATGAATTAGTTGATTGATTGATTTTATTATCTTGAGTTTGTGGAATAATAACTTGTTCAGCTGAATTTAATTTATGCTCTAGTTTTTCTGCCGAATTTTTAATATTTAAATTAGACTTTTGTTCCAAACTTTTTTCCCCATTCAATTTACGAAATAAAAATGAGTCTTTAAAAAAAGACTTAGGCTTTTTTATTAATTTTCGAATTTTTTTTATTGTTTTAGGCATTATAGTTATCCTCAATAGCCACATTTTTAACTATATTGCATTTTATATTGTCGTCAGGAAAATATGCCGAGTCTAGTTTACTTATAGCATTAGATAATGAATATCTTTCGATTTTTTTCTTATCAACAAATCCTAATGACGGATTATCTATATATTCTTTCATTTTATTTGATAACGAATTAACACTCTCATTATCAAATAGGTAATTATCTGACTCCAGTATTTCTTTAAATGATGGGATATTTGATGCAATAATTCGACATCCAGAATTTATTGCTTCTAATAAGACAAGACCAAATGATTCAAAACGAGAAGGAATTACACATATATCGGCAATATCTAGCATATATGCAGCATTAAATATTTTTCCAGTAAATATAACGTTCTTTGATGCAATTTTTTTTAAATACGAACTTTCAGAACCATCACCGATAATAACTAGTTTATATCTTTCAGGATTAGCTTTATTAAATGCTCTAATTAGTATGTCAGCTCCTTTTACTAAATCTAATCTGCCAATATATACAATATATTTATATTTATTTTTAATATGAAACTTTCTTTTTAATAAAAATAGTTGTGTTTTATATGAATGGTTTATATTGCAAATAAAATTTTCGACGGTAAACACTTCTCCCGAATAATCATCTGGGACTTCTTGCTTCTGCCATTTCGCAACGGTAAACAATTTATCTGCAAAATAATACAACGGATGAAATCTTACATGCATTGTTACACAAATATTAAATTTTAATCCGAGTTTTTCTTTTATAAGCTTTCCGAGCAGACATCCGTAAGGCAAATGAGCATGAAGTATATCAATACAAGAAACTCTATCAATAAATAACTTATTTTTCATTAAATTTTTCATTTGATTATCTGGATGTGTTTCATTTTGCTCTACCCAAAATACATTTATAGATGGCAAAAATTTATTTAGAATATCTTTATCCTTAAATCCATCATGATGTCTAAGTATAACAGTAACATTATCTCCTCTGGCGGCTTGTTCATTAGCAATGCTTGCAGCAATTGATTCTGAACCCGCCCATCCACCGTGTGTTATCACATGAAGTATATTCATAAAATTAAATTCCAAACTAGTGTTAAGTATAAAATTTCGTTAAAAAAATCATTAAATTATTCTTATATTTTAATGAAATATCTTTTTTGGATTGAAAATCATTTGCACAAAAAGAATGTGGTAACAATTGATTTTCCATTTTTGTATTTAAAAAATTATAATTAGTATTAGCAAACGCAGAACGGATATTGAAGTAATAACAGATATCTCTCGCTAATACTGATTTTTGTTCAAAATACATAATCCATGGTACTAAAAACGTGGCTAAATTAAGATCATTATCATCCCTAAATCGATTACGAATAAAAGAGTTAACTTCAAAATTAAAATGTGACCATGCAAAAGTAAAATAAGATTTTTTTAATGGGATATATGTATGTACTAACGGAATACATACATTTTTTTGATACAGTTTAAGTAATAATTTTCTTGAATTCAGACAGGCTGATAGTGTTGGAGTTGTTGCACCTTTTTGTAACATTTCATCTAAATTTTTTTTATTTAAAAAAAGAGAAGATATATTATTTCCTGACAAAAAGTGGGATTTTGGTAGATATCTTGCAATAAAAACATCATCATTTAAATAAATAAAATTTTCAGATAACTCTGGAATATTATGTAAATGAGCCTCAATAACATGAGAATTAAAAGTAGGAAGGTATTTTTTGTCTATAATTTGGCTATGATCAATAATCTTAACTTTGCTAGGAAGATCAAAAGTCGGAATTTGATTATCTGTAATTAAAAAGACCGTTCTCACCCATGGCATATATAATTGAATACTTCTAATTACATAAAATAGCTCGCCATGGTCTTCAAACCTTGCATTATCTATAGAAATTGGATTAATGTCATTAATTTTTTCATTTTTATAATATTCAAACTTTGCTACCCAATCAGGATCTTGATTATTTACCCATGTAATAACTATATCAACAGGTTCATTACTTTCATTTGCAGTAATATCATATAATCTCAAATCATTTTCAATTAAAATATTTTCATGTAACAAATTATGTCCTTGTTCATCTAAGGACAATGGGTATTTTTTTATAAAATAATCCCTAAAAAATATTCCCGGCTTTTTTAAAAGTTTATTAAGTTTACTCATATTATGAATCTAATGTATATCAATAATAAATCTATTATATTAGAGTTTTGGTTATTTTTTCGAAATGAATAACATTTTGAATAATATATAGTTTTAATGTCACTTTATTATTCTGATAGAATGATTCATTAAAATTCTCGCTTTTAAGATCACTATAATATTCTAATTTATTGAAAGTTAATTTTATTTTTAATTTATAAACCCCATCAGGAATATCATCAATTGATAAACCTTCATTCCTAAAAGTGAGCATACCTGCTTTATCATAGCTAATATAGTCACCATTAAATAACTTCCTACTAATATTCGGATCTGAAAATTTTGCTAATTGCTTTGAGTAGCATGAATTTTCATTGATAAATGATAAATAGTTTTTTATATATGGACTATATTCTGGGCAAGGGACACCAATAATAGCCGCAATTCCCTTTAAATAAATTCTATTTTCCTGAAGAAATATATTATGTAATTCAACATAAGGATGATATTCTGTTTTATTGATAGGCTCATTAAAAGGATTTAGTTTGTGTATATTATGAAATACGCCTTGACCTACATATATAGGTTTATTTTCAATTGTCTTATTCCAATATTCCTTTTTAAATTTTATTTGATGTTGATGTGTTCTAATCCAAGGTTCACCAAGCATTACATGAGCTCTTTCCCAAGCAATGTTATGTCTGGTAGATCTAGCTGGAGAACCTATAATTATACAGTTATTTAGGTGTTTCCCTTTTACTATACTAGCAAACCCGACAACTGAACCTTCACCAATTTGACTTCCAGATAAAACTACTGAATTAAAAGCAAACCATACATGCTCACCAATAATAATATCTTTAGATTTATTTACTCGTTCTCCTGTATCAACATCATAAATTGCATGAGCATCATCAGAACGAATTTGGTTACCTGTAGAAAACATACAATCATCCCCAATGATGATTTTTGTTTTTTCTGCTGATGTGATATATATTTTATTAGTACAAGTTACATTATCACCAATATTAATTTGACAATAATAGCCGGCTCTTATTTGTCCTGATAAGTTCCCACTTTCTCCAATAAGAATAACAGCATTATGTGATGGAAAGTCAAAGTTAATATTACGAATATTACTTGTATCTGCAATAATTAACTTATTATTACCGCCAACAAAATTTACTGTTACATTATGCAAATTTTTTGGCGCAATAACTAGATTCCCTTTATTATCTGAATAATGACCATCTACCTTGATATTTTCCACTATATATATCATTTACGCTCTCTCTAATGAATAAAAAACTACTTAATATTTAATTTAAAGTCAGCATAATAAATAGATCCTTTAATTTGTGATTTATTACACAAATAACTACGATACCTTTCAAATAACTGAGCGTTGGGTTTCCGCCCTTCTTTCCAAAAGCGGTTAAGTCCTTCCTGAAAGGTTAACCCTTTTATGTCATAATGTGCATTACCAAGAGCAATAACAGGTAATCCGTGAATTAATCCCGAAAGTCCACAAGTACTATTAACTGTGACCAATCCAATTGCTTTTCTAAGTAAAATTGGCATAGGTACTCCATGGATATATATCACTCTCTTGCTAACACAATAACGATTTGCCAATTTTTTTATTAATCGATTATAATTATTAAACCCTTCATCCATAGGATGATGCTTGATCAGTAAATAGCTTTTTTTATCAGCAAATAAAGAAAATGAACGAATTACTCTAAAAATATACGATTTCATAGAATGATAGTGGCTATGAACTTGTATTTGATAATCTTGATTACATTGCAAAGGAAAAATATAGAATGGTTTATAATCATTATTAATAACATTCTTTATTAATTTCGGTTGGATTAACTTTGCTTTTAATTTTCTAATTAAAGCTAAAGTCCAACGAGAAGCATAAAAATATAAGGATGTTTCCCTATGGTGTACATAATTAGAATATTTATATTTTTTTAACACCATAAAAATATAATAAATAACACTATAGTAAGCCATTGAATAAAAGTGAGATTTACCCTTGCTTTCATCAATTGTGATAATTTGAATTTTTTGATAAAAATCGTGATTTTTAGATAAAAGAGAAAAACCATTAACCCCACTTTTTTCGAAAGTAATATAATGAGGTCTAAGGTAGCCTTCTTCAAACACCCAAAATGACAAATTTAAATTAGAATCAACTATTGACTTAGCTATTCTGTGGTAAGTACGACAATCACCAAAAACGACGATAGAATCAATAGCATATTCTTGAATATAATTTTGTAAAAATTGAGAAAAATTTTCAACTGAATCACGAAAAGAAAAACTGTTTTGTGGGTAGAAATATTCATCACCACCATTTAAGTTGATCTTATAAACATTACATCCAAATTTTTGCAGCCACTCTGCAATATTCTTAAAAAAAGGACCTATAGGACCTTGCAATAATAATATATTTTTTCGGGTGTTGATTAGTTCATACAAATAGTGATTCATAGACAACTTTATAAATTTACATATACTTTGCCAATATAACACAATAATAATTTTTATGATAAAAAATTGTAATTTTTTTTTAATTTTAAAAAATTAATATGGAATTTACATAGACAATTGTCTATACTAGAAATAGAAAAGTACACTCCATAACTAAAATAATGGTATGTCCACACTTTTTAGTGCCAAAAAGAAGGTGCAGGAAATTGTTTACACTTCATGGTTAAAATAATCCTCTAAAAACTCATAAGGCGTTTTCCCTGAAATCGCTTTATGCGGTTTAACGGTATTCTAAAAGTTAGTAAATCGCTAGGCTTTAGTTGTCAGTCTTTTGCGTCACTAAATGTTTGCTGATTCTGCAACTTTCCATCTGCTAGTGATAGACATTGAGTATGTCATGCAGTTGTTGGTTAACATCAGTAAATATAATCTCTTGCACTTTGGGTAAATGAAATTCGACATCGAACATTAATGGAGAGCGATAACATAAAGCAAGCTGCGTTGATAGTGGGACGAAAATTGAGTTAATTATAAACAATAAGCATCGATACAGCTTATGTGCATTATGCCTATGTTTAAATGTAACCAGAAATCGTTTCTATTATCAACGGCAATTGACCTAGCAATCGCAAGATATTCCACTTAGTGAAATTGTGGGTGAAATTTTTAATAAAAATTATCGTGCTTATAGTACAAGGCGTCTGTAAGTAGAGCTTAGAAAATGAGCAATTACTGTATTTCGACACCGAATATGTCGAATAATGGTGACAATGGTCACTTATTGAATGCAAAAGAGATCGATGACCTTATCTTTGGGGAACTAAAAAGTGTGGACATACCAATTAATTATTAATTGATAAAACCATCACTATCCCCATTAATTAAATTTTAGTGTATACTTCGCATACATCTTATTTTAATTATTCATATATTTGCCATGCATACTCAACCTAGAATTGCCATTGTAATGGGCTCCAAAAGCGATTGGACTACTATGCAACACGCAGCCGATATCCTTGATGCGTTAACAATTCCTTATCATGTCGAAATCGTTTCAGCTCACCGTACTCCTGATAAATTATTTCGTTTTGCTGAAAATGCCGCTCAACAAGGGTTTAATGTGATTATTGCTGGTGCTGGAGGTGCTGCTCATTTACCTGGTATGTTAGCCGCCAAAACGCTTGTTCCTGTGTTGGGTGTTCCGGTGCAAAGTGCCGCATTAAGTGGTGTTGATAGCCTTTATTCTATTGTTCAAATGCCTAAAGGTATTCCTGTTGGTACCTTAGCTATAGGTAAAGCTGGTGCGGCTAATGCGGCATTACTTGCTGCACAAATTCTTGCTTTACACGATAAAGATATTTATCAGCGTTTATCAATATGGCGATTAACTCAAACTGATGAAGTGTTAAATCACCCAGATCCAAGAGTGGATGCATAATATGAAAACTCAATCTGTTTGTGTATTAGGTAATGGTCAACTAGGGCGAATGCTTAAACAAGCGGGAGAACCACTAGGCATTAAAGTCTATCCTGTTGGCTTAGATTCTGATCCTGCTACTATTCCATATCAACAGTCAGTGATCACAGCGGAAATTGAACGATGGTCAGATACCCCTTTTACACAAGTTTTAGCTAAACATCCTCATTTTATTAATCGAGATGTCTTTCCAATTATTGCCGACCGTTTAACCCAAAAAGAGTTGCTTGACGAACTGGGCTTACCGACAGCGAAATGGTTTTCGCTTGATCATCCTCAAAATTGGTCAACGTTATTTACTGAACTTGGTGATCGATTAATTGTTAAACGTCGGACTGGTGGTTATGATGGACGAGGGCAATGGCGTATAGCCATTAATGACCTAATCACGGTGCCAGACGATATTTATCAGAATGCAATTGTTGAGCAAGCTATCTTATTTGAAAAAGAGATGTCATTAGTGGGAGCACGTAATGCAAAAGGTGAAACGGTATTTTACCCACTTACCAACAATTTGCACCAAGATGGCATTTTAAAAATGAGTGTTGCGCTACCAAACCAATCTCCTTTATTGCAAGCACAAGCCGAAAAAATGCTAGCCTCTATTATGCATAAATTAAATTATATTGGTGTAATGGCGATGGAGTGCTTTATTGTGGGGGATAAATTACTAATTAACGAACTGGCTCCGCGAGTACATAATAGCGGTCACTGGACACAAAATGGTGCTTCAATAAGCCAATTTGAGCTACATCTTCGTGCAATCCTTGGTTTACCACTTCCTAAGCCCGTTGTATTTGCACCATCGGTTATGGTTAACCTGATTGGAACAGAATTAAATCTTAATTGGTTATCTATCGATTTGGTGCATCTACATTGGTATGAAAAAGAAGTAAGAGTAGGGCGTAAAGTAGGGCATTTAAACTTGACTCATAACCAATCTAGTAAATTATTAAAAGAATTAGACGCTCTAAAACCGCTATTACCTAATGATTATCAAAACAGCATTGAATGGGCGAAACAAAAATTATAACAATTTAGCGAGTTGAGCCAATCAGAGTGATAAAATTAGAGATAGGATCATGATCAACTTTAACCAAAAAATCAATTATCAACGCTATGCTAGCAAAAAACGTGAAGTACTGTCTGACAAGTACTCAATAGTACGTTGTTTTGAAAGTGATCGTGGACGTATCATAAATTCAGCTGCTATTCGTCGTCTACAACAAAAAACACAAGTCTTTCCATTAGAACGCAACTCAGTAGTCAGAACGCGACTTACTCACTCTATGGAAGTGCAGCAAGTAGGTCGTTACATTGTTAAAGAAATTGTTAACCGCCTTGGTAAAACAGGACAATTAAAAAAATACGGGCTTGATAATTGTGTAATGGCGATCGAAAGCCTTGTTGAAATGGCCTGTTTAATGCACGATATTGGTAATCCTCCATTTGGTCATTTTGGTGAAGCAGCTATTAATCAATGGTTTCATTTACGATTAGGGCTTGAAAATGACACCATTTATCCAGCATTAAAGGTGCATACTAATGATGATGATGAAATTAAAAAACTTAAAACCGAAATCCGCCAAGATCTCGCAAATTTTGAAGGTAATGCTCAAGCAATTCGTTTAGTTCATTCCATATTACGTCTTAATTTAACTTATTCACAAATTGCCTCAATTCTTAAATACTCTAAACCAGCTTATTGGTCTGATTCGATACCGCCTGAATTTTCTTATTTAATGAAAAAGCCAGGTTATTATTTATCAGAAGAACCATTTGTAAAAGCGTTATCTAAACAACTTGATATCAAACAGTTTCATCGTTATCCGTTAACCTATATTATGGAGGCGGCTGATGATATTTCATATTGTATTGCAGATCTTGAAGATGCCGTTGAAAAGAAAATTTTAACTGTAAAACAGCTTTACACCTATCTTGCTGAAGCATGGGGACCTTTTAAAAAAGGTGATTTGTTTGATCTAGTTGTCAATCGCCCTTACGAAAATTTAAAACAGAATGAATTTAATGCTATTGGCATTGATCAATTTTTTATGTACTTACGTGTCAATGCTATTAGTAAACTAGTACCACATGCCGCTGAACGTTTTATTGAAAATATAGAAGCAATTTATCATGGTTCGTTTAACCATGCCTTACTTGAAGATCATAGTACAGAATATAAATTGCTTAATATTTTTAAAGCAGTCGGCTTTGAACATGTATTTAATCATGAATCGGTCGAAAATATTGAACTTCAAGGATATCGAATTATTAGCGGATTGCTTGATATTTATAGTCCGTTGCTTACTATGCCTACTGATGATTTTTTAAAATTAGTTGATAACGAATATCACAAGCATTATCCCATTGAAACGCGTTTATATCATAAATTATCTTCAAAACATTGTGCAGCTTATAAGCAAGCAATTAGTAAATTAAATTCAAATGAAGCCAATTTTGCTTGTATGGAATTTTATTATCGGTGTCGATTATTGCAAGATTATATTAGTGGCATGACAGACCATTTTGCCTATGATGAATATCGTAAATTAATGGTAACGTTCTAATCCTTATTATGTACTAATTACTCATAATTATTGGGCACCAATAATACACACATGGCACCATATAAGTGCATAGTAAAATAAAAATATATCAAAGTATATTTTGCTTATTTATACATTTAATGGCTTAAGCTAAGTCACTAAGCCTGAGTTTTTATAACGACTATCTTTTCTATTTGTCATAAATTCCACTTAAATTACTCAATTTCATTCAAGTCATCTATTTTGGCGCGTTCTTTGCATGATTAATTTTGTATCTCATATTTATTAGGAGCAATTAATGAAATTAGTCACTGTAGTTATAAAACCTTTCAAATTAGAAGAAGTTCGAGAGGCCTTATCTAATGTAGGCATTACAGGATTAACCGTTACTGAAGTTAAAGGGTTTGGTCGACAAAAAGGTCATGCCGAGTTATATCGTGGTGCTGAATATAATGTTAATTTTCTGCCTAAAGTTAAAATTGATTTGGCGATTAGTGATGAACAGCTTGATGAAGTCATTAATATCGTAACCAAAGCCGCATACACAGGTAAAATTGGTGATGGCAAAATTTTTGTTACTTCACTTGAGCATGTCGTGCGTATCCGTACTGGTGAAACCGACGAATCAGCGCTGTAATTTACTGTTAAGGATATCATTATGTTGAAAAAAATTATTTTTTCTTTAATTATTTTATTTTCAAGCTCTGTTTTTGCTGACGAAAGCGCCATCGTTGATAAAGCTGATAACGGATTTATGATGATTTGTACTGCTTTAGTTCTTTTCATGTCCGTTCCAGGAATTGCTTTGTTTTATGGCGGATTATTACGTTCTAAAAACGTGTTATCAATGTTATCTCAAGTACTTGTTATCTTTTCACTTATTGCTGTATTGTGGATTACATATGGTTATTCACTTTCTTTTGGTGAAGGGAACTGGTTTTATGGTAATTTTGACCATTTTCTATTAACCGGTATCAATATTACAGATGTGTCAGGCTCGATTTATGAATTTATTTGGGTTGCATTTCAAGGATCATTTGCTTGCATTACCTGCTGTTTAATTCCGGGTGCTTTTGCTGAGCGAATTCGGTTTTCTGCTGTATTAATTTTTATGGTGTTATGGTTTACGTTTTCATATATTCCTATGGCTCATATGGTATGGGGCGGGGGTATCTTAGGTGATGAGGGAGCGCTCGACTTTGCTGGTGGTACTGTTGTGCATATTAATGCGGCGATTGCTGGAATAGTAGGTGCTTATTTAATAAAAAACCGTATTGGTTATAACCGTGAACCACTAAAACCATTTAACTTACCTTATGTTTATCTTGGTGCGGCAATCCTTTATATTGGTTGGTTTGGTTTTAATGCTGGCTCATCAACTCATGCTGACGAAATTGCAGGTTTGGCTTTTATTAACACAGTTGCTGCGACGGCTGCTGCAGTTTTGGCATGGACATTAGCTGAATGGCTTTTACGAGGCAAACCATCATGTCTTGGTTCAGTATCTGGAGTGATAGCAGGATTAGTTGGTGTCACACCAGCCGCTGGCCTTGTTGGCGTAGGTGGTGCTATGTTAATTGGCCTTATTTGTGGTTTTGCTGGTGTTTTTGGGGTATCAACACTCAAAAGAATTTTAAAAGTTGATGATACCTGTGATGTGTTTGGCGTACATGGCGTATGTGGTATTGTCGGCTGTATATTAACAGGTATCTTCGCTTCAGAATCTTTGGGGGGGATTGGTTATGCAGAAGGTATCACAATGATAAGCCAAGTTGGAATTCAAGTGATGAGTGTCATTACTTGCGTAATTTGGACAGCTGTGGTGGCTTTTATTGCTTATAAAATTGCGGATATCTGCGTTGGATTAAGGGTATCTGAAGAACATGAACGAGAAGGACTTGACATCAATAGCCATGGTGAAAGTGCTTTTAATAGTTAACTGTTAGGCAGGTATATCATTAATTATTCACACAGAATAAATATCTAGGAAAAATAATTTACAGGGAGTAATCCCTGTAAATTATGGCTTTTACTAATTATTGTTAAATAATGTTTTTTTAATCATCCCAAAGCATAATGGCATTATCTTCAGTTAAGATTAAAGGTGGAGCAAAAAGGTGTTCTTTTACTTTAGTTGGTAAAATGTGCATATCATTAAAATTAAATTGCAATTCTGGATAAACATTAGCAATTTCTTTTATCCGAGTATTTAATAATTCTTTTACTTTGTTTGACTCTTTAGCAATAGCAATATCATCTTTCAGCATACCAATTTGTTTTTTATGGTGTTCTGATTCAAAAACTTCACTGAAAACAAAAGAAAATCCTTTTTTATTGTTTTTGTTAATATCGTGATACTCTCTATATTCAGAGTGATGCAATTTAAGCTCTTTAACACGTAAGGCAATAATCTCATCGACATGATCCGTATAATAATTTAATGTCGGATCTAAATAAGCCAGTGTTCTGTGTTCAGGTATTGCATCATTGCTATGTACTAAGGTAAATAACGGTTTTTTATATGTATTCATTCTGCAACTTCCTTTTTAATTAGAATAAAAAAGTAACAAAATTTTCAATAATGAAAAATAAATGTCATTTTTTATGTAAAATGTTTTAGGTTAACATAATGCTTAAATATAAAAATAAACAAAAAATCAAATAGTTAATGATTTATCTATTAGATATTTAAATTGATGAATTTAAATTTTAAAACATAAAAATTTAAAAAATAAAACATCACAAGAACGGCTACTATCAGGAAAAACGGTTAGGCTTTAATATAAATAACATTATTTATACGCAAACCTGCTTTAAAGACTAACTACGGGACATTACTAATACTGTTTCACAATAACTACTTCTATAAGACATATCTAACTTTAGAAAGTTCAATAATATTGCTAGATTTACTCTTTTATTAAAATTTTTTTAAGGTCTTACAGATAAATATGTAATAAGGAAAGTAAATAAATATATCATAATAATTTTTAATTTGTTTGACTATTAAAGCTATTAAATTAAAAAGTAGGACTTTTGTCCTACTTTTTAATTTAAGGTTAATCTGTTTTTTTGATATGTTTTAAATTAGGTAAAGCGATAGCTAATAAAATAATACTTACTCCAACCCATTGATTAAAATGAACTGATTCTTGCAAATAAAAATACGAGCAAGTCACCGCAACAGGTAGCTCTGCTGCCGACAAAATTGCACTTAATGAAATACCTATTCTTGGAATTCCTATCGAAAACAAAAAAGGCGGTAATACAGTTCCGAGCAATGCTAATAAAAAACCTAATTGATAAAGTTTATCGCTAAAATCAAGTTTGAAGAAAAACAACGGTGGAAATATTAAAAAAGTAATAATACATGCGCCGGTTATCATCAAGGCACTTTTTTCGAGTTTAGGTAACTCATTTCCAATATTACTACTAGTGCTGATAAAGAGTGAATACATTAATGCAGCTAAAAAACCAAAAAAACAACCGATTAAATTTAAGCTAATATCTTGATTAAAAATACCTGCTGCTAAACTACTACCCAAAATAATCACAATAACCACTGCTAATTGAATCATGCTAGGTTTATTTTTGAATATGACAAAATCAATAAAGACACTAATCCATAAATATTGCATTAATAAAATAATGGCAATTGATGCGGGAACCAACTGTACACATTGGTAATAACAAATACCTACCAAACCAGGAAAAAGGCCAACGGCGCAAACTTTCCATTTTTTTGTTAATTGAGTTTTTTTAGAGCTTGAAGTTGCTAATGATTTATCAGTCGATGTTGTTATTTTGGGGTTGTATACTGTTTTAACAATAAAGTGAATACTCCACAGCATTAACATTCCCAAAAAGCATTGAACACCAGTAACTTCACCCAGTGAATAGCCTGCTTTATAAGCTGTTTTCACGATAGAAGAGAGCACACCAAAACTACATGCCCCCAAAAAGACTAGAAAACCGCCTAAAAATTTATATTGCATATTTAAATCTCACCAAACTAAAAAAACATTGCTAAAAATTATGGATAGAAAAAACAATAAAAGCCCTCAGGGGTATTTTTCAACCCTTTATGGCTTTTTAATGAGTTAAATTAAAATAAAATGATAAATAATATTTTAAAATTCATTGAGATGAATAGATAAATGGTTATACATCAGATTGGTGTTTAGTATGCTCATAATTAAATGAATAATAAAAAACAACACCAAGTATAAGTGCATAAGATGCAAAAATTAGCCAAATTGTTTGCCAATCTTTAATGCCATCATGTGTACACATGTCAACTACAAAACCACTTAAAATCGAACCAAAATAAGCACCAATACCATTGACCATTGTCATAAATAGTCCTTGGGCACTGGCTCGAATATCTGAACTAACTTCTTTTTCAATAAAAATAGAGCCAGAAATATTAAAAAAGTCAAATGCACAGCCGTAAACGATCATCGAAAGCATTAGCAGTACAAAGCCAAAAGGCGTAGGATCGCCAAACGCAAATAAACCAAACCTTAGCGTCCAAGCAATTATACTTATCATTATGACTTTTTTGATACCAAATTTTTTGAGAAAAAATGGGATAGTCAAAATAAATGCGACTTCAGCCATTTGTGAAAATGACAATAAAATAGCTGGGTACTGAACAACTAGACTTTCTTTAAATTCTGGTATTTTATCAAAGTCATGTAAAAATGCTCCACCAAAGGTATTGGTGATTTGTAATATTGCCCCAAGTAACATAGCAAAAAGGAAAAATATTGCCATTACCGGTTTTTTGAATAACACAAAAGCATCTAATCCTAAATAAGAAACCCAAGACTGTTTTTGGCTTTTTGATACAGTAATATTAGGTAATGTTGTACTATAAATTACAAGTACAATAGAAGCTGCACTAGCAATATAGAGTTGAGCATTACTCAATTCGAATTTGCATAAACTAACTGTCCACATCGCAATGATAAAACCGATAGTCCCAAATACACGTATTTTGGGAAATAGAGTGACAGTATCTAAGTTATCTTTGTCTAAACAGTGATAACTAATTGAGTTTGATAATGCAATGGTTGGCATAAATGTTAACGCATTAACTAACATTACCCAAAACAAAATAGTTGAATTATTAATTGATGCAGCATAAAAAAGTACAATGGCACAAACAGCGTGACAAAACATATAAAGATATTTAGCTTGCAAAAATTTATCAGCAATGATGCCAATAACAAATGGTGTAATTAAAGCGGCTAAACCTTTAGTACTAAAAATCATAGATACTTCAACACCAGAAAAGTGTAATGTATTAAATAGATAAGCCCCAAATGTGGTTAACCAACTTCCCCAAATAAAATATTGGAGAAACATCATCAATTCTAATCTATTTGCTATGTTCATTGTTTATTCCTAAAATAAAGTGGACTTTTCATAGAAAGTCATCAATAAAAAGCACTACTTAAAAACGTTCAATTGTTTTTGTAATAAGTTGTAAAAAGGTTGATTTAACACGTTCAGCTGTTTCAATCACTTCTTCGTGACCTAATGGTTGGTCTAAAATCCCGCAAGCCATATTAGTTAGACATGAAATTCCGATAGTTTTAATACCTGAGTGGTGAGCTATGATTGCTTCAGGTACGGTTGACATACCAACAGCATCAGCACCTAAAACGCGGATCATTCTAATTTCGGCGGGGGTTTCATATGTTGGACCTGTCCACCAAGCATAGACACCTTGTTGTAAAGTGATATTTAGTTCTTTTGCTACATCAACAACAATTGAGCGTAATTGTTTATTGTAAACTTCACTTACGTCTAAAAAACGAACTCCTAATTCTGGATTATTTGGTCCTATTAATGGATTGTTGGCGGTTAAATTAATGTGATCGGTGATTAGCATTAAATCACCTGGTTTGAATCCAGTATTTACTGCACCACAGGCATTAGTAATAATCAGTTTTTCAACGCCAAGCATTTTCATCACACGTACCGGAAAGGTAACTTGATCTAAAGTAAATCCTTCGTAGTAGTGAAAACGTCCTTTCATTGCAACTACGGTTTTACCGCCACTTTTTCCTATTACTAATTCATTAGCATGCCCCACTGCTGCTGATTTAGCAAAATGAGGAATATTGTCATAATGGATATGAACAGCATCTTCAAGAGTGTCAGCAAAAGGACCTAAACCTGAACCCAAAATAATCCCAATTGTTGGTTTCTTGTCTGTTTGTTGTTGAATATAGTTAACAGCTTGTTGAATGTCTGAAGTTTGATGCATGATGGTATCCTTTCAAAAATTAAATACTAGAGTAAAACAGGGTAAATAAATTAACGGTAATAGACTATTACTGGTTTTATTAATAATACGTTTACAAAATAATTAAAAAACAAAGTAATCCCTGTTTTGCGCATATATTATGATGATCTTTGCTCAATAAGAAAAGATGTGAATTGCGATATCTTAGAATTAATCAGATGAATAAATTTTTTTATTTTATTAATCAAATAATTAAATTCAATGTTAATTTAAGTATCAAAATAGTTAACACTAAAATAATTATTAAATTAAACGATCTTCTCCAGAATAAACTACGCCGTTCCTTCCTCTAAAGAATCCAAGTAAAGTTAAATTACACTGTTTAGCCAAATCAACAGCTAATGAAGTCGCCGCTGAAACAGCTAACAAAAATTCTATACCACAATTCGCTGTTTTTTGCACCATCTCGTAGCTAGCACGGCTTGATACTAACACTACACCATGTTGATATTTAGAATCATTAGGTAATTGCATTGCTCTAAAGCCCAATAATTTATCTAAAGCTACATGTCGACCAATATCTTCAAATCCAGCTATAAATTGTCCTTGTAAATCCAACCATACCGCGGCATGAGTGCAACCAGTTTGATTACCAACATGTTGGACTTGCGATAAATAATTTAGACTATTGCTAAAATCAGCTAAACTAATCTGGTTAATTAGCGGCAAACTAGAAATAGTCTGGCAAACTTGATCTATCTGCTCACTGCCACAAATACCACAGCCCGTACGCCCAGTTAAATTACGGCGCTTTTCTTTTAGTTCACTAAAACGTCGTGACGAAAGTTCAATTTGTACTTCTATGCCTTTTGGGGTCTCAATAATATCAATACCGTAAATATCATTAATTGACTGAATAATATTTTCAGTTAACGAAAACCCAACTGCAAAATAATGTAAATCTTTGGGGGTTGCCATCATCACAACATGTGAAATCCCGTTATAAATTAAAGCAACAGGCTTTTCGACAGCTAATTTATCAAGTTGGGGGGCTTTAAATTCGCTATTTTTAAACTTCCGTACTAGGATTGATTCAATACCAATTGTCATGATTTGTCTCTTATTAATTGGAGTATTTCGATTAGGACTACTATCAACATAATCTTAAGCGTTAATAAAACTAAAAGAATGTTAACGTCTTGTAATGTTCTATCAATAAGTAAAGTATCAAGTCCTAAGTGACTAGTATTATGGTAAAATAGCACACCATAATCAATTGATAATTTACACACATAAACTTATGTCGCTACACGAAATCACAATAGCAATTATGCAATTTATTGAGCATCATCAAGTTTGGGCTTTACCAATTATATTTTTATTGGCATTTGGCGAATCTTTAGCAATTATCTCGCTTTTGGTCCCTGCAACGGCGATTTTATTCGGTGTAGGCGCTTTGATAGGTAGCGGGGCGATATCATTTGTACCAGTATTAATTACCGCTTCGATAGGTGCTATTTTAGGCGACTTAGTATCTTATTGGTTAGGTAAACACTATCACCAACAAGTTATTACATCATGGCCTCTTAATAAACATCCCAAATTAATTTATCGTGCTGAGCAATTTTTTCAGCGTTATGGAACGTTAGGGGTATTTATTGGACGATTTTTTGGGCCATTACGGGCAATAGTGCCATTAATAGCAGGCACAATGCACATGCCTGCAACGAAATTTAATGTGGCCAATATTGCTTCGGCGCCCGTTTGGGCATTTGTATTGCTTGCGCCGGGCACTTTTGGTGTTCCATGGCTAGCAACGCTATTTGGTTAAACAGTCCCAACTGTATAGCCACGACGTCCACTTTTGCGACCTAAAGCTTCTAAATTGGTCTGCAATGGTGGAAATGGTAATGTTAAATGATGCTTGCGGTAAGCTTCAAGTATTAGCTTATGTATAGCGCTCCGTAGCAACATTCGGTGCCCCATTTCAGCAGCAAAAACACGTAATTCAAATAGCTGAATCCCTTCTTGAATATCCACTAAAAATACTTGAGGCTCGGGATCTTTAAGTACATATTCGCATTCATCTGATGCTTGTTGTAAAAGCTTAATAACCAGATCACTATCAGCATCAATAGTTGCAGGAATGGTTAATACAATTCGAGTGATCGAATCAGATAACGACCAATTTACCAATTGTTCAGTAATAAAAGCCTTATTGGGCATCACAATTTCTTTACGGTCCCAATCAACGATGGTAATTGCACGAGTATTGATTTTAGTGATGTTACCAGTCAAATCACGAATTGTCACCGTATCACCAATTCGCACAGGTCTTTCAAATAAAATAATTAAACCAGAAATAAAATTCGCAAAAATTTCTTGCAAGCCAAACCCTAATCCCACACCTAGTGCAGCAATTAGCCATTGAATTTTGGACCAATCTATACCAATAAACGAAAATGCAATCATACAACCAATCATCAAAATAATGTATTTTGAAACCGTTGAAATTGCATAACCTGTTCCTGGGGCTAAATCTAAATGTTGTAAAATGCCTAATTCTAATAAAGCGGGTAAGTTTTTAACCAACTGAACGGTAATTGTCATCACTAAAATAGCGATACATACTGCACCAAGAGTAATATATTGCTCAATTTCAGTACCATTGACAATAACACTGGTTCCCCATAATTTGATGTTATTCATAAAAGCAAAAGCTGAATGTAGCTCAGACCACAGCAAAATCATACTAATGAGTGCAATCATCATAATTATTGATCTGACTAAATGTAAAGATTGAGCGCTGATGGCATCTAAATCGATAACAGGTTCATCGACATTTTCATTAAGTGAATTAGAATCGTCTTCATGCGATTTGGCGCGTTGCATACGCTCTAAACGGCGTTGTTTTGTGCGTTCAAATTCAATACGACGTTTTTGGATCCACATCCAACGGCGAATCATAAAATAAACCACTAACAGTGCAAACCAAATAATAACCGACGCTTCAAGTCGCCCTAATAGTACTTGAGCTGTTGATAAATAACCTAAACAAGCAGCAATAATGGCAAGCCATGGTGCACTTAATAAGATAAACCACAAGATATGACTTAATAAATTATCGCCAGATCCTTTTTTATCGATATAAAGCGGAACGCCAGCACGATGGAGCGAATTAGTCATAAACACTAAAGCAAAGCAAAGAAAAATAAACGCTGTACGACCAATGGTTGCAGCAAATTGGCGATTATTATATTGGTCAAAACTCATCACTATCACGACCAACGGAATTACAAGCCAAATTGAAAGTTGGTAATATTTCATTGCTGATCGTACACTACGTTCAGACCAACCAAAATGACTAATAAAAAGTCCATTAGATGATGCAAAATGTGCTGAGATAATAAACACCCATAAAATAGGCGCAGCGGCATTCACACCATAACCTAAAGCAAACGCGACAGGATAATCGGAATTAATCTGTAAAGCATAGCCAAACACTGCCCACAAAATAGGAACAGGTAATGCCATGATTAAGGAAAATATAATGACTTTTAAGGTTAAAGAATAACTATCTTGTGTTACTTTACCTACACGTCCTGCAGATTTATTTAAAAAAGTATTATATTTTGCACGCATCTTAAAGTGTGCAAAGACAAACATTAACGATAAAACAATTAAAAATAGTGGCTTGGGAGCGCTTAGTACTTCAGCACTAGCATTATAAAGCTGTGAAAGCGTATCGATCGAAAAAACCACATAAACAACATCTTTAGCTAAATCAATAGGATAACTCAACGATATAGGATTTACATTTGCCACCCAAAAGAAATATCGATGAGCAGCATCGTTCACTTCGTCGATGGCATTGGTTAACTGTTTATTGGCAATTTTTAGTTTGGTTAGTTCTAAAATAGTGGTATCAGTTCCTGAAATAAGCGTTTTAAGCAATTCAGTCTGTTCACGAAGCAAACGACGATATTGTGTTGCCTCTTTAACACTATTAAGTGGACTGGTTAATGCTGGATAATCATCTAAAGAAGTTAAAGTATCACTATAGTTAAGTTGTTGAGCTTTTGCTTCGGCAATTTCAGCATCTAAAGCTTGCGATTTAGGTTTTTCAGGTAAGCGCAATAACTGCTGACGCAAAGTTTCACCCAAAGAGGTTGAAAAACTCAACCACTCGCCTTGTTCAGCGAGAGTGGTTAATGTATTTTGCACATGAGAAATCTGGGCGGTGATGTTGTTTTGCTCATTAACAATATTAGTTAAATGATTCTTTTGGAACTCCATATTTTGACGTAGCTCATCATTTTTATCACTTAACTGATGAACAACTTGAGAAAGATCATCCTCATTATTAATGATTGGCGTAGACTCTTCGGCGAAAGTCAGTGAAGAAAACAACACAGCAACAAAGCAAAAAACACCACGCATCCACATAATGTTATATCCTATCTGCTAATTTTTGACCTACACGAGCAACATTACCCACTTTAAGGTGACTATCAAACTCAATTGCATTTGACGCAAACAAGGTAATTACGGTCGAACCTAATTTAAAACACCCCATATCTTGCCCTTTGGTTAATTTTATTTCGTCACTATAAGTCCAACGTTTCATAATACCTTCACGCGGTGGGGTGATGATGCCTTCCCATGGAACTTCAATACTACCAACAATGGTTGCCCCCACTAAAATTTGTGCCATTGGACCTAATTCAGTTTCAAATAAACAAATTACTCGCTCATTACGAGCAAAAATATTAGGTATGCTTTCGGTTGTGGCTTTATTGACTGAAAATAGCGAACCAGGCACATAAATCATCTCACGTAAAACACCATCACAAGGCATATGAAAACGGTGATAATTTTTAGGAGACAAGTAAGTGGTTGCATATAATCCATTTTTAAAAAACTTGATCATCTCAGAATTACAAGCAAGTAATGATTCTAAAGAATAAAAATGCCCTTTAGCTTGTAGCAACTGTGTATCTTGAATAGAACCAAACTGACTAATGATTCCATCTGCGGGCATAACAACAGCGTTATCAGCAACATCAATTGGACGGGCATCTTCATTCAATTCGCGAGCAAAAAAATCGTTAAATGTGTTAAATTCGCTAACATCATTAATTTTTGCCTCGCTCAAATCCACCTTATACACTTTACAAAAAAGCATAATCATCCATGTTGTAACTTTACCTAACTGTTTCTTTGCCAGCCAACCAAAGATCACGGTTAATAACTGTTTAGGAAGAAGATACTGAATAATTGCTTTTAATTGATTTAACATATATCACTCTCAAAATTATGGTACAAACGTTGCATTATACCAAGTTTTATATACAAAGTGTAAAACTCATAACAACAATAACATTTATAACAATATGCACTAAAACAATACAAAAAACACCAAATTATCGATAATAAACACAGGAATCAAAATGCCTATTGACCACTTCATATAACCAAAAAAACTCGGCATATTAATTTTGTTTTGTGTGGCAATGCTTTTGACCATAAAATTAGGCGCATTACCAATGTAGCTTAGTGCGCCCATAAAAACAGCGCCCATTGAAATAGCAAGCAGGATTCTTTCTAACGTGGTCATTAAAGTGATAGCATCGCCAGAAGCGAGATTAAAAAAGACCAAATAGGTGGGGGCATTATCTAAAAATCCAGAAAGCCAACCTGACAACCAAAAGTACATGCTGTTGATTGGTTCGCCTTGCTCATTTGTCACCAGTGAAACTATTGGGGCTAATGCCCCATGACTACCTGCTCGTAAAATAGCAAGTACAGGAACAATAGTAATAAAAATCCCGATAAACAGCTTAGCAACTTCAATGATAGGTTCCCAGTTAAATTCGTTACCGGCACGGACTTGTTTGGGGGTGATTAATATTGAAATAAAGGTGATCACAACAAACATAATATCGCGGACTAAATTAGATAAAGTAATAGGTAACCCTAAAACCATAACCTCAACAGACGATCGCCAAATGCCTGACATAAGTACACAGGCAATAATAGCCACCAATAAAAAAATATTGCTTACACCATAAACCTTAATAGTGCTAGTTTTTGAAGTCGAAGTTAACGCAAGGGAATGACCATATTGGCTACGAAAGTAGTGGCAATCAATCTTATAATAAATTGCTAATAACAACATTGAACTAAGCAAAACGGGCAACAACATATGCTTAACAGTCCACCCAAAATTCACACCTTTTAAAAAACCAATAAATAAAGGTGGATCCCCAAGTGGTGTCAAGCCACCGCCAATGTTCGCTACTAAAAAGATAAAAAAGATAATGGTATGTACGGCATAATTTCGTTGACGATTAGCTCTAATTACAGGTCGAATCATCAACATTGCAGCACCTGTTGTCCCCATAATTGACGCTAACAAAGTTCCTATTGCCAGCAAACCAACGTTTAGTTTGGGCGTACTAAGCACATCGCTCTTAATTAAAATCCCGCCCGAAACAGTAAACAAGGCTAGTAGTAATAAAATAAAAGGAATGTATTCAGCTATTACTGCATGGGCAGTAAGATGAATTGTTGATTGCAAACCAAACGAATACAAAGCAAACAGCAAAAAAAACATCGTCCAGCACATCGTTATTTTACCGTAGTGATGGTGCCATAATCGTGGCAAAAATAACGGCAACAATGCAATAGAAAGCAACATCCCCACAAAAGGGATCCCCCAATAAATCGATAAATCATCACCGCTAAAATCAGCAGCAAAAAGATCAAAAGGTATTAGTATTAAAACGATAAAGGAATAGAGGGCTTTCATTAATTTTTGAATTTTGATTTTTAAAGAGGTCAAATTATAACAAAGTTTTTAGGTTTATCGAATTTTAAGTGTAGGTATTTCTACATATTAACTATTATAATACTGTTAAACCGCATAAAAAAATTTGGGGAAAAATACCTTATGGGTTTTTAGAGGATTATTTTAATCATGAAGTGTAAATAATTCGTGTTTTCATACAATTCATAAAATAGCAATTATTTTTACTTAAATGGCGATAATTGCGTGTAGCTAGTCTATCGTTATATACTAGCCCACCACTTTCATAATGGTTTTATTTTGTGCGTTTAAATTCAAGTCAACAAAAAGCTGTCGAATATGTTTCAGGCCCTTGCCTTGTTTTAGCGGGAGCAGGCTCTGGAAAAACTCGAGTTATTATTAATAAAATTGCCTATTTAATTCGTGTTAAAGAATACTTACCACGCCATATTGTTGCGGTTACTTTTACTAATAAAGCAGCCCGTGAAATGAAAGAACGTATAGCGCAATCACTTAGTAAACAAGAGGCGAGAGGGCTTAAAATTTCAACCTTTCATACGCTAGGGTTAGATATTGTTCGTCGAGAATACAAGCATATAGGTATTAAATCCAACTTTTCGCTATTTGATGATCATGATCAAACAGCATTACTTAAAGAGCTAACTCATCAATGGTTAGAAGGCGATAAAGACCTGATTAATCAATTACGTTCGACAATTTCTAATTGGAAAAATGATATCGTTGATTCCACTATGGCTATGGCAAGAGCGCAAACAAATAAAGAAAAGCTATTTGCTCACTGTTATCAGCTTTATGAAAAGCAGTTAAAGGCATGCAGTATTTTGGATTTCGATGATCTTATTTTACTACCTACACTATTACTAAAAAATAATGAGGAAGTGCGTGATAAGTGGCAAAATAAAATCCGTTATTTATTGGTTGATGAATATCAAGATACTAATACAAGTCAGTACGAGTTTATTAAATTACTGGTTGGTAATCGAGCCAAATTTACGGTTGTTGGTGATGATGATCAGTCCATTTACTCATGGCGAGGAGCAAGGCCACAAAATTTAGTATTACTAAAACAAGATTTTCCCAACTTAGAGGTCATAAAACTCGAACAAAACTACCGATCTTCGGGACGAATTTTGAAAGTTGCTAATATTTTAATTGAAAATAATCCGCATATTTTTGAAAAAAAACTGTTTTCAGAACATGGTTATGGTGAGGTATTAAGGGTTATTTCGGCTGATAGTGAAGAGCAAGAAACTGAAAAAGTTGTTAAAGATTTAGTGGGGCACCGATTTGCTAATAATAGTCAATATGGTCAATACGCCATATTGTATCGTGGCAACCATCAAGCGCGTCTTATTGAAAAAATGTTAATGCAATATCGCATACCGTATCGAATATCAGGGGGGACTTCATTTTTTTCTCGTATAGAAATTAAAGATTTAATGGCATATTTGCGTTTATTGACCAATCCTGATGATGATAATGCATTTATCCGTATCATTAATACCCCAAAACGTGAAATTGGTCCTGCAACTGTTCAAAAACTAGGTGAATGGGCAAATCATCGTGGAGTTAGCTTATACCAAGCTAGCCACGACATGGGCTTAACTGAATTACTTTCTGGTAAACGGATGGAAACGCTGCATACGTTTATCCATTGGTTTGATACACTAATTCAAAAATCACACAGCGAACCAATGGACGCAATTCATGAGCTGTTGCATGACATTAATTATGAAAGTTGGATTTATGAAACTTCAACCTCCCCAAAATCAGGTGAAATGCGTATGCGTAATGTCGAACAGCTAGTTAGCTGGTTAAATGATCTGTTGCAAGGTGATGATATTGATGAAAGTATGACGCTTGAACAAGCTGTGGCAAGATTCACTTTACGTGACATGCTAGAACGCAACGAAGCAGAAGAAGAGCTAGATCAAGTGCAACTTATGACTCTACATGCCTCTAAAGGGTTAGAATTCCCTTACGTCTATTTAGTTGGCATGTCTGAAGGTTTATTACCACACCAAAACAGTATTGATGAAGATAATATTGAAGAAGAGCGTCGCCTCGCTTATGTTGGTATTACTCGCGCACAGCAAGAACTAACTTTTTCATTTAGTCGGCAACGTAAACAATTTGGTGAAACAATATATACCGAACCTAGCCGTTTTTTATTAGAACTTCCGCAAGATGATTTGGTATGGCAAGATCAACGTAACGAACTATCTCCCGAAAAGAAAATGCAACAAGGACAAAGCCGATTAGCTATGTTAAAAGCTCAAATAGCCAAGTCTAAATAAGTATTAAAAATAATTAGTTATTTAAAAATGTAACCAAATAACTAAAAATTAAAGATAACAACATTTAATGTTATATATTAAATAAATTGTTTATAAGCTGATGATATCTATGACTTAAATTGATGATATTTTGTCAATTCAATGCAATAAACCATTAAAAATCATTGACGGATCAAAATAGCTTTATATAATACACAGCGTCTAATTAGAAAAACAATTCTAGTCTCCTTAGCTCAGCTGGATAGAGCAACGGCCTTCTAAGCCGTAGGTCACAGGTTCGAATCCTGTAGGGGACGCCATTAAAATCAATAACTTAAATTAATTTCTAATGTTTTATAAAATTTAACTGCTTAAGTTGGGTTTTAGCATTTATTCTGCTTTTATGAATGTAGGTTATTTACATGAAAGACAAAGCTCAAAATTTAGCTCTGTAGAGATTTGTCATAGGAGGAGAGGAGATGGTTGGTGTTATTTCTGTTGTAGGACTTCGTCAGTTCTACAATAATGTTCAATTTCGTTACGAGCAAAGCCTATTAATAGACCGTCCGCTTTTCTATATTTAGGTTTTGGGAATGCGCCTTTTTGTACTCACCTACAAATAGTGGGTTTAGTTCTATTTACCACAAGGCAAACATCATCCCAAGTCATATAATGTTCATTAATATTCATGGTTCACCTTAAATATTTCGCCAAATTTGGCGTTATTCATTTGAGTTATCCCTCAATGGGGGATATTGTTTATTTATTTAACTCTGATGGTTTCTTCTCAACAATCTTCATAAATCCAACACCGAAATACTTGTAACGGTCAACAAAACTTGGAGACAATCTTAGGCAGTTTTTAGTAAATTGTATTCAAATTCTGCAGGTGAAATAAATCCCAGT
>NZ_WTEW01000163.1:0-243 GCF_009795865.1 Gilliamella sp. Pas-s27 | reverse complement strand
GAAGTGGTTGGGTGTTAGTGAATGGTGAAGGTGCTAAGCGGGTCTGTTGTTGGGATTGGTTTGATTTTACGCAGATAAAAGAAACTGCCACATTAAAAGACATCTACCTTGAAAACGTTTTTTAAAACTTTCTAAATCGTGATGTAGCCGTAATAGTTTTTACTTAATCTGACATTCAAGTTATTTTATAACACAAAAAGGAGAGTCAGAAATGAATCAAACAGCCAAAATCATTAAACCTAA
>NZ_WTEW01000162.1:0-243 GCF_009795865.1 Gilliamella sp. Pas-s27 | reverse complement strand
TTTACCAGTAAATGCCCTATCAACTCCGCCGTCCAGCTTCGGCGTAATCCTTCTTTTAAATCGCTATCCGTAAAAGTTGGTGGGGGTAAGTTCTTTTTTCGTTGTGTTGAATAAATCAGTGTGCCTGTCAAAATTTAGATACTCTTTCTCACTCGACATTATTAGGTGTGTTGTTTGTCAAAAACCACAGAATAAAAACACTAATAAAATCAATATGTTTTCTGACTGATTTTTATAAGTAAA
>NZ_WTEW01000027.1:0-28075 GCF_009795865.1 Gilliamella sp. Pas-s27 | reverse complement strand
TGATTAAACTTGCGGTTATTAAATTATTACATCTACAACGTTACTGATTTGTTAAGTGTTGAAAACTATCTATACTTGTGTAATTAGTTAATTTTTATAAATTTTAGGATGCAATTCAGCATTCATCCCCCCCTAACTCAGGCGTTGCCTGTCACTATTTTGAGCACCCAAACAGCAAATTGACGAAACCATCAATGTCAAAAAGACATTATTTTGGCTAAAAAATCAGTCAGGAAAGGTATTGATTTTATTAAATTTTTTATTTTACTGTTTTTTACAAAAAACTCACTCAAACCAGATCATTGACGCCATCCTACCCGTTTTGCTTTCCCGACGGTATGAAAAAAACTTGTCTTGTTCAGTATAAGTACAAAAATCACCACCAAAAATTTTAGTTATGCCCATTGCTTGTAAGCGTTGTTTCGCAATTAAATAAAGATCAGCTAGGTATTTTTGTTCAGTAGGGTTGATTAATTTAAAAGCGATTTGTGCATTGCGGTCAATTTTTTCAAATTGTTCCTTGACTTCAATACCAACTTCAAACTTTTTAGCACTAATTGCTGGTCCAAGCCATGCGATAATGTTTGACGGTGATGAAGAAAATTTTTTGACGGTTTCTTCTAATATTCCGTTACATAATCCACGCCATCCTGCATGTGCTGCTGCAACTTCGTCCCCCTTAGTTGTACAAAATAAGACTGGCAGGCAATCGGCAGTCAATACAACACTCACTTGTTTGGGTTGATTAGTATACGATCCGTCGGCTTCTACCGTTTGATTAGGGATATTACCTGTTGCCGCTTTTAAGGGATTTTGCGATATGTCTAGTACTATGGTGCTGTGGGTTTGAGTTAACCAATAGGGCTCGCTGGGTATTTGTTCCGCTTGTATAACACGCTGTCGGTTTTGGGTTATATCTTTTAAATTATCGCCAGTTCGACTTCCCATATTTAAGCTCGTAAATGGTGCCAGACTGACACCGCCTATTCGTGTTGTGGTCAAAGCATGGATGTTTTTTGGCGCTATCCAATATGGGAAAATCGACTTTATCATGTTGGTTACCAATCTAGTTCGTCTTTGTGTTGTTCGGTATCTTCTTGCAAGGCTTGAATTAGCGTTTGCATATCTTGCGGTATTGGAGCATTCCATTGCATAAGCTCGCCTGTAATAGGGTGATACAAACGTAACATGGTTGCATGCAGTGCTTGACGATCAAAATCACGCAAGGTTTGAATAAACGATTCGCTCGCACCTTTAGGGGGTCTTGGGCGCCCACCATAAAGGGGATCGCCAATTAATGGGTGAGCAATATGCGCCATATGTACACGAATTTGGTGAGTTCGACCAGTTTCTAAGCGCAAACGTAAGCGAGTATGTAGGCGGTACTTTTCCATCACTCTGTAATGTGTTACGGCAGGTTTTCCTGTCGGAAATACCGCCATGTGAGTGCGTTTGGTTGGATGACGAGTGATAGGTTGATCAATCGTGCCTCCTGCAGTGATAATGCCCATAGCGACAGCTTCATATTCACGTGTAATTTCACGATGTTGAAGTGCATCAACTAAATGTGTTTGCGCATTAATGGTTTTAGCAACCACCATTAGACCTGTAGTGTCTTTATCGAGTCGATGAACAATACCAGCTCGTGGCACACGAGCTATGTCGGGGTAATAATGTAATAACGCATTTAATACCGTACCATCAGGATTACCTGCACCAGGATGTACGACAAGATCTCGAGGTTTATTGATGACAAGGATATCGTCGTCTTCATAAACAATGTCGAGTTTTATATCTTCTGGCTGGTGATAGGTTTCTTCTTCGATTTCAGCATTGATTATAATTTTTTCACCACCTAGCACTCTTTCTTTGGGTTTATTGACAATAACATCATTAACAGTAACTTTATTATTGACGATCCAATCTTTTATTCTTGAGCGTGAGTAATCAGGAAAAAGCGCTGATAAAGCTTGATCTAAGCGCATTCCTAATTGGGTTTGTTCAATTTCGGTTGATAATTTTAACTTATGCATGTGTAATTTATCTATTTTAAGCTATTATGTTTTAGAGTATTATATACCAATCATGGTCTTTAATGTTTAATTATATTTGGATTGAAAACTGAATGAAATTACGTTTACACTCTTTGTTAGCAATTGTTTTAAGTGGCATGCTAATTGGCTGTACGTCATCCAAACCCGATGTTGAAAATGTACCTGAAATTGAGCTTTATAATAAAGCAAAATCAGACCTTGAAAATGGAAATATTAAATCCAGTATTGCTGTATTAGAGACTATGGACAAGAACTATCCATTTGGTCCTTATTCACAACAAGTACAACTTGATTTGATTTATGCTTATTATAAGTCAGCTGATTTACCATTAGCAATTGCATCAATTGACCGTTTTTTAAAGTTGAATCCAACACACCAAAATATTGATTGGGTTATTTATATGCGTGGTATTTCAAATATGGCGCAAGACGATAATATGATCCAAGGTTGGTTTAACGTTGATCGTTCAGACCGCGATGCTGATTATGCAGCTGCTGCATTTAAGGACTTTACTTATTTAGTATCAAGTTTTCCAAGTAGTCAATATACGGCCGATGCACAAAAACGTCTTGTTTTTTTGAAAAATAGATTAGCACGCTATCAGTTAAAAATAGCTCAGTTTTATACTAAGCGCGGTGCTTATGTAGCGGTAATTAACCGTGTGACTGACATGCTATCGATGTTCCCTGATACCGATTCAACAAAAGAGGCATTGCTATTAATGCGTAATGCTTATAACGAGTTAGGTTTAGTTAACGAAACACAAAAAGTTGATCAGCTAATTCAAGCCAATATTGAAAACATGCCAAAACAAGAAGAAAAATCGTTCCTATCACGCTTTACTAGCGTTTTTAATGGCGGTTAGGCTGTTTTAATTTAAATTTCAATCATAATTTTAAATCACATCGATTGCTATTTAATTTGGGTTAAATAGCAATCAAGTAACGATACCAACATTTTAAATTATTTTTTGCAAGCAAACGTATCATAATGTTTTTTCTTTATTGGCTAATGCTAATGATGAATTTGATAAGTTAACTTTGATAAGTTAATCACAAAACAAACCATCCCTAAAATAAATATTTTTTACCAAACAATTTTTGATACTTCTTTTAGGGGATAACCTCTAGTATGTTCATGACCTTTATATTTACCCTTGCAAGCTTTTTCTATAGCTTCAAATGTAACACAATACTCTTTCTGATAACGATTATTTTAACCAATAGATGTTTAAATTTATCATGGCAAAAAATCAATATCGTGATTTATATATTGTTTGTAAAACTTGTCAATAACCAATACAATTAGCAACATATTTTTATTAGCAATAATAGATAGGACATTAACTCGTCATGCAAGAACAATACCGCCCAGATGAAATCGAAGCCACTGTACAAAAACACTGGCAAGAAAATAAAACTTTCCATGTTACAGAAGATCCATCAAAAGAAAAATATTACTGCTTATCGATGCTTCCTTACCCTTCTGGGCGTTTGCATCTTGGGCATGTGCGTAATTATACTATTGGTGATACGATTTCACGTTATCAGCGTTTAAATGGTAAAAACGTTTTACAACCAATTGGTTGGGATGCATTTGGTTTACCTGCTGAGGGTGCTGCTGTTAAAAATAATACCGCGCCTGCAAAGTGGACATATGAAAATATTGCTTATATGAAAAAGCAATTACAACTGTTAGGTTTTGGTTACGATTGGGATCGCGAGGTAACAACTTGTCGTCCAGAATATTACAAATGGGAACAGTGGTTCTTTACTAAGTTATACGAAAAGGGCTTAGTGTATAAAAAAACCTCTGCCGTTAACTGGTGTCCTAACGACCAAACTGTTCTTGCTAACGAACAAGTAGTTGAAGGTTGCTGTTGGCGTTGTAGCACACCAGTTGAACGTAAAGAGATCCCTCAATGGTTTATTAAAATTACAGACTATGCCGAAGAGTTACTAAACGATTTAGATACATTAGAAAACTGGCCTGAGCAAGTAAAAACCATGCAACGTAACTGGATTGGTCGTTCTGAAGGGGTTGAGTTTGATTTTGCTGTTGAAAATTATGCTGATAAATTACGTGTTTACACAACTCGTCCTGATACATTAATGGGTGTTAGCTTTGTATCGGTTGCCGCAGAGCACCCTCTTGCACAATTAGCGGCAAAAAATGATCCTAAAATTGCTGAATTTGTTGCTGAATGTAAAAATACCAAAACCGCCGAAGCTGATATGGCTACGATGGAAAAGAAAGGTATTGCGACAGGATTTTATGCAATTCATCCTCTAACAGGTAAAAAAGTTCCAGTTTGGATCGCTAACTTTGTGTTAATTGAATATGGCACAGGTGCAGTAATGGCTGTACCTGGACATGATGAGCGTGATTATGAGTTTGCTTCAAAATATAACTTACCAATTAATCCTGTTATTTTAACGCAAGACGGTAACATACCAGATCTTTCACAACAAGCTTATACTGAACACGGAAAATTATTTAATTCTGGCGAGTTTGATGGTCTTGATTTTGAGCAAGCATTCAATGCTGTTGCCGATAAATTAGTTTCACTGGGTATTGGTCAGCGTAAAGTAAATTATCGTTTACGTGATTGGGGCGTTTCACGTCAGCGTTATTGGGGCGCGCCAATTCCAATGGTAACCCTTGAAGATGGTACAACCATTCCTACACCAGAAGATCAGTTACCGGTTATTTTACCAGAAGATGTTGAAATGAACGGTATCACCAGTCCAATTAAGGCTGATCCTAATTGGGCAAAAACAACCGTAAACGGTCAACCTGCTCTGCGTGAGACTGATACTTTTGATACCTTTATGGAATCATCTTGGTATTATGCCCGTTATACGTGCCCGAATTATGATAAAGGTATGTTAGATGAAAAAGCAGCAAATTATTGGTTGCCAGTCGATCAGTATGTTGGTGGTATTGAACATGCCATTATGCATTTACTTTATTTTAGATTTTTCCATAAATTAATGCGTGATTTTGGTTTGGTATCGTCAGACGAACCAGCAAAACGTTTACTATGCCAAGGCATGGTATTAGCCGATGCATTTTATTATACCAGCCCAACCAATGAGCGTATTTGGGTATCGCCAACTGAAGTTACCATTGAACGTGATGATAAAGGTCGAATTGCTAAAGCCGTTGATAAACAGGGTAATGAATTAGTTCATGCGGGTATGACAAAGATGTCAAAATCCAAAAATAATGGTATCGACCCACAAGAAATGGTTGAAAAATACGGCGCTGATACCGTTCGATTATTTATGATGTTTGCGTCTCCTGCTGAAATGACACTAGAATGGCAAGAATCTGGCGTTGAGGGTGCTAACCGATTTATTAAACGTGTGTGGCGTTTAGTGTATGAACATGCGCAAAAAGGTCAAACCGCTAAACTTGATGTTGCTGCTTTGGATAGTGAACAAAAAGCATTACGCCGTGAGTTACATAAAACCATTGCGAAAGTGAGTGATGATATTGGACGTCGTCAAACGTTTAATACTGCTATTGCCGCTGTCATGGAGTTTATGAACCGCTTACAAAAAGCATCACAAGAAACCGAGCAAGACCGCGCCCTAATGAACGAGGCATTAAACGCAATTGTTCGTTTGCTTTACCCAATGATGCCACACGCTTGTTTTGTGATGTGGCAAGCTTTAGGCCATAATGAGTCGATTGATGATACTACTTGGCCTGTTGCTGACGAGGCGGCAATGATCGAGGACGAAAAACTCATTGTTGTACAAATTAATGGTAAAGTCCGTGGCAAATTTACAGTACCTGCTGATGCAGATCAGGATTTTGTTGTGTCACAAGCAAAACAAGAACCGAATATTCAAAAATACTTGAGCGATGTTGCTATCCGTAAAGTAATTTATGTTCCAGGTAAACTGTTAAATTTGGTTGTTGGTTAATATTGTTTGATAACTAAATTTAGGCGGTTATAGATATGAAAAAGTATTTAGCTTTATTGATGTTATTGGCAATATCCTTAACAGGATGTGGATTTCATTTACAGCATGAGACAGAAGTCCCTGAGCGATTTAAGACGCTCTCTTATATAAGTTATGATCCTTATGGACGACTGTCTCGTGAAATGAAAGAGCTATTACACGATAACAAAGTAACGCTAACGAGTAATGCGACTGAAAAAGTGCCATCATTAAGGATGTTAAGCGAAAACCTCAGTCGCAATACAATTTCGATTTATCAAGATGGTAAAGCGGCTGAATATCAATTAGTGTTAACGGTTGATGCACAAGTTGTTATCGCAGGTCAACAAACATACCCAATTAATGTTCGAGTCTTTAGGACTTTCTTTGATAATCCATCGGAGGCATTAGCAAAAACAGTCGAACAAGATTTGATTGAAAATGAAATGTTTAAACAAGCTGCTAAACAAGTTATTCGTAAATTAAAATCGATTGATGCGGTAAATTAACGTTGTCATGATTAAAATTAATGCTGACCAAATTAGCCATAAATTAGGATCACCCTATTATTTAATTTTAGGTAGTGATCCTTATTTACAAAATCACGTTCAAACAGAGTTACGAAAAGCCTTTACCCATGCGGGATTTGATGAGCAACTGACGTTTGTAATTGATAATCAAACTGACTGGGCGGTCATTTTGGATAGTTGCCAAGCAATGAATCTATTTTCAAACAATACTTTGATTTTGCTTGATTTTGGTGATAGCGCATTAAATGCAGGTACTAGTGCCAAACTTAATACGCTAAGTGAGGTTTTAACACCGGATATTGCACTAATAATTACGCTCAATAAAATTACAAAATCACAAGAAAACGCTACTTGGTATAAAACACTATCAGATAAGTTAGTCGTGGTTAATTGTACAACACCAGATACTTTGCAATTACCACAATGGATTAAAAACCATTTACAGCAACAACAAATAACCATTGAACCAAAAGCAATTGAGTTACTTTGTTACTATTATGAAGGGAATTTATTAGCATTAACACAGGTTATTGCACAATTAAAATTGTTGTATCCAGACCAAAACATTTCTTATGATCAAGTTGAAAGTAATATTAACGATTCTGCCATATTTACGCCCTTTCATTGGACTGATGCAATGCTTGCAAATAAAACTAAGCGAGCTATTCATATTTTACAACAGCTAAAAATAAATGAGTTTGAGCCGTTATTTTTATTACGGATTATTCAACGTGAGTTAATATTGTTAATTAATTTAAAAAAAGGTTTGCAACAAAAATCATTGAAACAAACCTTTGATGAGTATAAAGTTTGGCA
Source organism: Gilliamella sp. Pas-s27 (assembly GCF_009795865.1). Classification (NCBI taxonomy): domain Bacteria; kingdom Pseudomonadati; phylum Pseudomonadota; class Gammaproteobacteria; order Orbales; family Orbaceae; genus Gilliamella; species Gilliamella sp. Pas-s27. The sequence continues at coordinate 20,721 of NZ_WTEW01000027.1, read as the reverse complement.
AAATAAAAGAACGATTTATACAAACTATCTAAATCGTTGCGATCTTAAAGGCCTGTTTCATTTACTCGCAAAATTGACCGAAATTGAAATTAGCTTAAAGCATGATAACCAAGTGCAAATATGGGATGCTATATTTAGTTTATCCATGCAATTTATGGGTTTAGATAAATGTTAACTGCGTTATTAGGCGGAACCTTTGATCCGATCCATTATGGACACCTTCGCCCTGCTATTTCATTAGCTAATGAAATTGGTTTAAAACAAATTCGTTTGTTGCCTAATCATATTCCTCCCCATAAACCACAACCAGAAGCTAATACAGAGCAACGTTTAGCAATGTTATCATTAGCTATTGAAGATTTACCTTTATTTGCATTAGATGTAAGTGAGATCTTACCCGAAACATCGACTCGCCCGTCTTATACTATTGAAACCCTACAAGCATGGCGACGCAAACATGGTAATCAAAATCCGCTAGCATTTATAATGGGACAAGATTCACTACTAGGATTGCCAACTTGGCATAAATGGCAAACGTTGCTTAATTATTGTCATTTGCTAATTTGCCGCCGACCAGGTTATGCTGACAAGACTGATAATGCAACATTACAACAATGGATTGATACGCACCAAACCACCAATGTAAAAAATTTACACGACTCACCATATGGTTATATCTATTTGGCGCAGACACCGCTTGAGAATATTTCGGCAACAGAGATCAGACAAAATATCAACAACTCACAAAGTTGTAAAAATTTGCTACCACCTAAAGTTTGGCAATATATTCATACACAAGGACTTTATGGTACAAAGAAAAAGTAGAAAGAACTTTACATCTGACAGTTTTTTCGGCATTATTTCGCCGCTGTGTTTATATATTTTAAATTCAGTTTTTTGTGTTTATATTTAACTTTGCTAAATCATCAAATAACACACTAATAAGATGATATAAAAGCATCATTCTTGTTTTGTTATTGTACGCTTAGCGTGATAAGGTAGATGAGTCAGTTAAATATATTTAATTTGTATTTATTATTAAGAGGCCCCAATGGCAAAAGAAGATAACATTGAAATGCAAGGTACCATACTTGATACACTTCCAAACACGATGTTTCGTGTTGAACTTGAAAATGGTCATGTCGTTACGGCACATATTTCTGGTAAGATGCGAAAAAACTACATTCGTATTTTAACAGGCGATAAAGTTACTGTTGAAATGACACCTTACGATCTATCTAAAGCACGTATCATCTTCCGTAGTCGCTAATATCGTTATCAAAATAAACGAGTTTAAGTTATATAACGGTTTATTTTCTCTTTTTTAATAAAAAATCCGTCGACCCTAGTCGACGGAAAGAGAAAGAGATTAAACGACACGAATGAATTATTCTTCTTTAGAAAAGTCCATCTGTTCGTATTTAACCCATTTTGTCTTCTTCACTATTTTGTAACCAAAATAAATCATCAAAAATAGTGGTATACCAATATAAGTAGCTATTACGCCATTCCAATCAATGGTATCTTGTAAAAAAGCTTCGTAATTTTGCCCAAGAGTGATAATTAGGCATAATACAAAGGCAAAAATAGGACCAAATGGGAAAAAACTTGAACGATATGGTAACTGATTAATATTATTACCTTGCATTATGTAACCTTTTCTAAAGCGATAATGACTGATGGCAATACCAAGCCAAGCAATAAATCCTGTCATGCCTGACATATTTAGTAACCATAAATAGACTTGCTGATCTTTGTACATAGAAGTTAAAAAACAAAGCATAGCCACAAATGTTGTTGCCAATAACGCTACGCGTGGCACGCCCGAAGATGACAATTTAGCAAAGATTTTAGGCGCTTTACCTTCTTTGGCGAGTGCATAAAGCATACGCGTTGAAGCATAAAGTCCTGAGTTACCTGCTGATAATACCGATGTTAAAATAACAGCATTCATAAATGCCGCCGCTGACAATAATCCCGCATTTTGAAACACCAAAGTAAATGGACTGACACTAATATCGGTTTCATCATTACGTAATAAATTAGGATCAGTATAAGGAATGATCAAGCTAATGACTAAAATCGCAAAAATATAAAATAATAATATTCGCCAAAATACTTGGCGCATAGCTTTAGGTATATTTTTTTCTGGATCTTTTGATTCACCAGCGGCAATCCCAATAAGTTCTGTGCCTTGGAATGAAAAACCAACCACCATCGCCACGCCAATCATTGCTGAAAATCCACCAGCAAAAGGGGCTTCCTCAATAGTCCAATTTTTCCAGCCTGCCCCTTCAGCACCATGAAAAATACCAATAATCATTAATAAACCAACCACAATAAAAATAATAACTGTGACAACTTTAATTAATGAAAACCAAAATTCAGCTTCACCAAAACCTTTAACTGAAATGTAGTTTAGGCAAAAGATAATGCTTAAAAACAAAAAACTCCATAACCAACTATAAGCCCCTGCATCAAACCAATAAGAGATGACTAACTGAGCAGCAACTAAGTCTACAGCAACAGTAATTGCCCAGTTGTACCAATAATTCCAGCCGATAGCAAAACCAAAGGCTTCATCAACATAACGTGCACCATAAGTAGCAAACGTGCCTGAAACAGGTAAATAAGCAGCTAGTTCACCCAAACTAGTCATTAAAAAATACACCATTACACCAATAACAGCGTATGAAAGTAATGCACCTCCAGGACCAGCTTGTGCAACTGTTGCACCCGATGCAACAAATAGCCCCGTACCAATTGAGCCACCAATAGCAATCATTGCTAAATGACGTGCTTTTAAATCTCGTTTTAATTTATTTTTCATAGTTACTTCTTCTGTCTAAAAGGATTAAGCTTGATAATAAATTAGTCAATTATTTGATATGCTTATAAAGCAATTAATGACCAAAAATCGAACTTAAAATTATTGATATTTATCATTTTCTAATGAAGTGCGAGAAGTTTATCAAAAAAAATATAGTGCGAGATAAATAATTCTAATAATTGAATTGGTTTGTTAAATTTAAGCAATACCTAGCCTTTAGTTAACTGTTCTAATTGAGTTAAATAATTCAATGCTTGTGCTTGATTATTGCCACACATCTCAACACAAGGTTTTAAATGACCGCATACGGTTGGCCTTGATGGATGCAAAAATAATTTGCATTGATAATTATCGTCTAAATGAATACAAGCCACACCAGCTGGCTTTCCTTTAGGCATGCCAGGGATAGGCGATGAAATTGAAGGGGCAATACAACAAGCTCCACAGTTTTTTCGACATATTGCTAAATCTGTCACGATATTTCCTTCATTTTAAGGATAACCAATAAATTTTGATGGTGACAATAGCAAGTTAGCGGTAAAATAGCGAGCTAATTTTTTAACCTTTCTATTAATTGTGAAGAATAAATATTATGGCTAAAGCAAATGAAATAAAACGTGGCGATGCTGTCACTTATAATGGCAAATTATTATTGGTTAAAGACATCGATGTACAAAGCCCAAGCGCACGAGGAGCTAGCACGCTTTATAAAATGCGTTTTACCGATGTCAAAAATGGTGGCAAAGTGGAAGAGCGCTTTAAGGGCGATGACATTCTTGATACGATTGAACTATCACGCCGTCCTGTTAGCTTTTCGTATATTGATGGCGACGAATACGTGTTTATGGATAACGAGGACTACACACCATTTACTTTCAAAAAAGAACAAATTGAAGAAGAACTCTTATTTATTCCAGAAGGTGGAATGGATGGAATGCAGGTATTAATGGCTGATGATGAAGTTATTGCATTAGAATTACCGCAAACCGTTGATCTAGAAATTATTGAAACCTCGCCAAGTATTAAAGGTGCTTCAGCAAGTGCACGAACCAAGCCGGCTACCTTATCAACAGGGCTTGTTATTCAGGTTCCTGAATATATTGATAACTACGAAAAAGTCAAAGTTCATATTGCTGAACGCCGTTACATGAGCCGAGCTGAATAACCAATAAAATTGTGATGAATACATATAATCAAAATAAACTACACAAACGATTGCGTCGCTTAACTGGCGAGGCAATCGCTGACTTTAATATGATCGAAGAAGGTGATCGTATTATGGTTTGCTTATCAGGTGGTAAAGATAGTTATACTTTGCTTGATATTCTTATTAACTTAAAAATCAGCGCACCAGTACATTTTGACCTAATAGCGGTTAATTTAGATCAAAAACAACCGGGATTTCCTGAACATGTATTGCCTGAATACCTAAATTCGTTAGGCATTGAATATAAAATCGTGCAAGAAAATACCTATGGCATTGTCAAAGATAAAATTCCTGAAGGAAAAACAACTTGCTCACTTTGCTCACGACTACGCCGAGGCATTTTATATCGCACAGCCACCGAACTTGGTGCAACTAAAATTGCCCTTGGACATCATCGTGACGATATTTTAGAAACGCTCTTTTTAAACATGTTTTATGGTGGCAAGCTCAAAGCAATGCCACCTAAATTAATGAATGATTCAGGCGAACATATCATTATCCGCCCACTGGCTTATTGCAAAGAAAAGGACATTGCTAAATATGCCGAAATTAAGCAATTTCCAATAATTCCTTGTAACCTTTGTGGCTCGCAACCAAACTTACAAAGGCAAGTGATTAAAGAGATGCTTAATGAATGGGATAAAAAATTCCCGGGACGAATTGAAACCATGTTCCGAGCCACACAAAACATTACCCTATCCCATCTTTGTGATACTAATTTGTTTGATTTTAAAGGCATTAAAAAAGGTGATCTTGCCGTGAATGGTGGTGATATCGCTTTTGACCGTGAAGATATCAAACCGATTGTAGGCTTTGATAGCTCAGATCTTGAAGATCAAGATTTGATTTTATGGAAAGAAGCAAAATAGTTGCTAAGTATTACATATACTCAAACTATTTTCTCATCAATGCCACTAATGTGGCATTGTTTTTTATATTCTCTAAATTTTTTAAATCAATGAGATAGTAAAATAAACTATTAAAATAAAAGTCAATGAATTACGTTAACCACTTTTGCCAACTTTGATTAACTATTTGTGTTTCTTGCTTAAACGGTGTACCATTCACCGTGCTTGGTAATAATTGCAATGCAAGTTGATGGATTTTATTGCGCATATCAATATAAGCTTGTGTTAGTTGCTGTGCTTCGTGACTATCGATAATTTGATATTTTGTTGCGAGCTCTAAAATACGAACATTATCACTCCATTTTGTCATTTGGGGATGCAGGTAAGCATAATTAAGCACCAAATACTGTGATAAAAATTCAATATCACCAATTCCACCCTCATCAATTTTTAAGTTAAATGAATTATCTTGTGTGCTACCTAGATGTGCTCGCATCTTTTCGCGCATTTCACGCACTTCTTTTTTTAATACAACTTCATCACGCTTTTTACAAAGTACATTATGACGAATTTGATTAAAACGATCGATTAATTCGGCTTCACCATATACAGCTCTGGCTCGTACTAAAGCTTGATGTTCCCATGTCCACGCTTCATTTATTTGGTAATCTTCGAACGCATCTAAACTACAAGCAAGAAGCCCTGCATCACCTTGAGGGCGGAGTCTTACATCAACTTCATATAAAATACCAAAGCTAGTACGTACATTAAATAAATGAATAATACGTTGTACAAGGCGCAAATAAAATTGACGACTATCGATCTGCTTATCACCATCGGTGACACTATTAACAGGACAATCATGTAAAAAAACCAGATCGAGATCCGAACCATAACCCAGTTCCCAACCGCCTAATTTACCATAGCCAATTACCACCAAGCCTTTATGATTATCAGCCAAATGCTCAGGCTTGCCATAACGAGCAATCATTTGATTCCATGCCATTTGCACTACAAAATCTAATAAAGCTTCGGCTACATAAGTTAGATGATCGCTAACTTTCATAGTAGTTAACACATGCTCAACATCGGCAGCTGCTATATGCAGTAATTGCATCTGCTTAAATTGGCGTAAAGCTTCAAGTTGTTGTTCTTCATCATCCACTTCAATACGCAATAAATATTGATAAAGCTGGCTTTTATATTCATTTGGATCAACAGTCTGATAAAGCGAATTGATATCAATAAGCTCATCTAACAATATAGGGTAATGAGCCAGTTGATCACTAATCATTGGCGAAGCACTACATAAACGAATTAATTGCTTCAAAGCGGTTGGATATTCAAGTAACAGTTCTAAATAAGTAGTACGACTAACAATATTAACAAGTAACGGCAAAATTCTTGATAACACGATTGCTACTTGCTTTTCACTACAGATAGATTCTAATAAACGTGGCATTAATTGATCGAGTATTTCACGCCCCCGTACACCAATTGTACGTTTACCAATATCATCACGAAATTGTATTAGCATTTGATGGATCTGTGAGGCTTGTGTTTCTGAATAATTGGGTAACACGGCACTGACATCACTTATTTGAAGATCTGGCACCCAAAGATCGTCAAATTGATCATTATAAGACTTGGTTGTTGAAGCAGATTCTGATTCATTTTCGCCAATAAGTTCATTAAAAATTTGGCGATTACATTGCATTCGCACTGATAATTCTTGTTCAAAATCATGCCAATGATTAAAACCCATGCTTGTTGCTAAACGAGCTTGGTCCAGTGCATTATCTGGCAAGGTTTGGGTCTGTTCGTCGGCAATAGCTTGTAGAAGATTTTCACAACGACGTAAAAACAGGTAATTTTCTCGTAATAACGATACTTCATTCGATGCAAGTAGCGATTCTTGTTCAATCACATTAAGTGCATTTAATAGCGAACGAGTTTGCAACCCTACTACTCGCCCGCCACGAATAAGCTGAAAAACTTGCACAACAAACTCTATTTCACGAATCCCACCAGCGCCAAGTTTGATGTTATTTTTTAAACCACGACGACGCACTTCACGTTCAATCATGCTTTTCATATTACGCAATGATTGTAAAACACTAAAATCGATATAGCGACGATAAACAAAAGGCTTCAACATTTGATACAGTTCGCCTACATAAGGAGCATGCTGATCACCAAGAACTTTGGCTTTAACCATAGCATAACGTTCCCAATCTCGACCTTGCTCTTGATAATAATCTTCCATAGAAGAAAAGCTCAGAACTAAAGGCCCCCCATCACCAAGCGGACGTAAACGCATATCTACACGATACACAAAACCATCTTCGGAAATTTGATCGAGCGCTTTAATTAAGCGTTGACCTAATCGAGTAAAAAAGACAGCATTATCTAATTCTCGCCGACCACCTTTTGTTTGCCCATGTTCTGGATAAGTAAAAATCAAATCAATATCGGACGAAAAGTTCAGCTCCCCACCGCCCAATTTACCCATACCTAAAATCAGCAGTGGCTGCGCCTGACCTTGAGCATTACAAGGTGTTCCCCACTCTTTGCAACTAAGCTCATAAAGCCAATCGCGAGCTGTAACAATAATCACCTCGGCCAATTCGGTCAATTGCAATAAAATCTGCTCATCATGACTTATTTTAGCCAATTGTGACCACTCAAGGCGCACTAACATAAAATGCCGAAACAGCCTAAGCGTTTTCATAAAAATAGCTTCATCCGTCACATCTGCTAATTGTGCATCTAACCAAGATTGATAAAATTGCCGTTCATCGGCTTGCGGTGGGTTTTGTACTATATCGGCAAACCAATTAGAGAATCGACAAAACGCATCGACCAAAAAATCACTCTGCACCAAAATATCAAGGTGAGCTTGCACTTGAGCCAGATTGCATTGTTCAAGTTGAAGGGCGACTTTTTGCTTTTGTTGTTCAAACAAAGAAGAAAACGACGAGTTAAATTCTGACATGGGCAAGCTCTCTTAGAATTCATTCACAATAATAAAAAGCAGTGCTAGCTAATAAATAATTATATTTAGACTGACATATTTTGATAATTTTTATCCATTTTACCAAATAGTAGTTTAACCGCTATTCTCACCAATACACAGCTTGAAATAAGTAAAATAACTACGATCATAAAACAAATCATTATTATTTCTAAGTCACTTATTTTGTGCCAATATTTCAAATAATTTATTAATGAAATACTAAAAATGACTAATACGATCAATAATAAACAATTTAATAGAAGATTTAATAGAAAAATGCCTATTGAACTAAAAACAAGCTTTTTAAAAGCGATAGTTTCCGTTACGCCAGTAAAACATCGTCTTAACAAAAAATAACCAAGCAAATTCACAACTGATAAAAATACAGTTAAACCAACTATATCAATAATGATTTTTCTAAAACTGTAATAACTGTAATACATATCTTCATATAAAAAAATTAGCGCAAATAATGCAGTAAGAAAATAGCAGTTATAAAGTGCTATAAATAAACCTAAATGTAGTTGTTGGCTCTCGTTTTGAGTTAATGCATTGTCGTTATGCATATAACTTTTATTAAACAATTTGATGCTAAAGCAAGTTAACAATACTATAAAAAAATAACCTATTGTTATCTTTAAAAGATTAGTTATATAGTTAGGAAAAAAGAAATATATATTGAGATTTAAATATTGTCGTCCAGCCTGCATCCACTCATAAATATAGGGGTAACAATACAATCGGCCAACAATATCGCCTAATGTAATTAATGCGGCAATAAATAAGCTATTGATGATATTTTTTTGATTGATTTGATTAATAGCATATTTATTCAATATCAATGTGGAAGTCGTAAATAGTACAAATGAACTAGGCGACTGTAAAAAGAAATTGGGCAATATTTGTTCAATAAATTTTATAATAATCTGATAGATTGTCATATCTGACGATATAAAAAAATAATCATCAAATCCAACACAATAAGTAACAACAAAAACAATATTAAATACCCAATAAAATAAAACGAGTAATAAAGGTAATTTAAAAAATGACGTTTTCATCTCTATATCCTTATATTTATACGTTCGTTTTATTTATTGCAATAATTAGCATTAGTTTTAGCTTCGTATTTATCTCACTAAAAGCAAATTCTTTTACAGAATTAATAACCAACAATGCCGCTTGCCATTGAGCAAACTCCGGCTCGTTAAAAAGCGGTTTATTGGTTAACTGATCATTTACCTGATTTAAAGTTTGCTTGTAGTATTCTAAATCATTCACTTCTAACGCATATTCTTCGTTTTGTTGCCAAAACTCAAGCAATTTAGGCAAATCACATTGAATTGAAAGCGCATAAGCGCACTTTTTAGGTGCTAAATTATTCAATAATCGATACCCCCTAGAAGCTTTGCTTTGTGAAAATAGATGTAAATTAAATCGACTTAGCTCAATAGCAAAATTAAGTAAATCGTGTGTATTGCCTTGCTTGATTTCAAGTTCAACTTCCTTAATGGAGATAGATTGATTATTTGAACTAATTTGCCCTTGATCTAACGCAACTTCAATTTCACTACTTGCAAACGAAATTAACCACGCTTGCCGCTCAAAATCAGTGGTAAACAAAGGCAGTAAATTCCGTTGTAGCTCAGCAATATCACAGTCATTTGGCAAAGCATGGCAAGGTAATACGGTTAAATCAGGAACAGAATCTGGCAAATCGACATTAAATTCAGCACGCTCATGCAACCCCGCAATCGATTTTTTGTCACGTTTTAATGTGATTTCAAAACGTTTTACTAAACCATCATCCCCCCCTCTTACACGTAGCCCACAACCATGATTACGCAGGTAATAATCACTAGTATCGTAATAAGTATTGGTCAAATTTTGTTTGGTAACACAGCGTTTTGTTGATGATAATGCTGACGATGCCGAAAATTCGGCCTCGTCACAATCAGCCCATTGATCTAAATAATATTTTAAACTGGCAATATCGTTGGTATTGATTTCAAATTTTAATTCGATTTCGTTACTCATTGTTCTGTTTTATATTGGTTATTTTGCTATATCATATCTTGAATATTTGAAGAAATATACTTAAACATGTACTAAGTCATAGGATAATAGTTGATTTTGGTTGAAAATAGTTAAATAAAAACTTTAATAAAATCAATACCTTTCCTGACCGCTTTTTTGCGGTTACATTCTGTAATCCTGAGTGTACTTTTATTGGTTTTGTGGTTTTGTGGGTTTGTTAGTTGTTGGCGTTTAATGCTAATTATGCAAGTGATTGATTTTGTTTGAAAATAACCAAATAAAAACTTCAATAAAATCAATACCTTTCCTGACCACTTTTTGGAGGGTTTTTGCAGTTTTTTTATAAAAAAGTGACTCATAAAAGCCACTCAAGGTTATGTTATTGTCTTGTTTCGGCGTCGGAATGTGCCAGGTTAGCACGCCAAACAGGGATGTTTGGTGAGGCTATTCTCTGTCTGGAACAAATTTGGACATCTGAGCACAGCGAAGATGGCCTCGTAGAGGCGAGTATCAGGCGTAGCCGTAGGCCACATTCTGTAGCCTTACGAGGGGTTTTTAGGGGATTTAGCAAAAAATCCCCTAAATTGCATTAGCTCAAACCTAATCTGACACACACCTATTACTCATCGGTCTTTATTTTAATAAAATGCGTGTCCAATAAGCAAAATAAATTCTCCGATTGCTTTTCCTTAACCAATCCTTTTGCATCACTCCATGTTTGCTAGGACTTGTTCGCTGTCAAAGAAAACAAGGACTTTAGCAAAAGCGAGTCTGGAATAGGTATCAATGAATGTTTGTTGGTATATTTTTCCTATGCTTTTAATATGCCCCACATAATAGGTGGATAGGCTACACTAACTCATACAACTTTTTTAGGGGGTAAGGTAAACTTAACTCTAAAAAGGAAAAAATGATGAATCAACAAAAACGCGTACGACGCTCTTTCAGTGCTGATTTCACAGCACAAATGGTTAAACTCTATCAGCAAGGAAAATCGCGTAGTGAATTGGTCAAGCAATACGACTTGACACCTTCCGCTTTAGACCGCTGGGTAAGCCAATCTAGTCAAAGCGGTTCTTTTAAGACCAAAGATGATCGCACGCCAGAAGAAAATGAACTGATTGCTTGACGAAAAGAGCTTAAGCAACTGCGGATGGAAAACTATATCCTAAAGCAGGTTGCACTGATAATGGCACGAAAATCAAAATCCTGAAAGCCAACCAGCATCGTTATGCTGTAGCGGCATTATGTCGCTGCTTAGGGATATCCAGACATTATGCCTATTATCGGTGCAAAACCACTAAACGGAAATTGGTTGCCCATTACACCGATAAAATATTGACTATTTTTAAACGCAGCTATCAATCCTATGGAACCAGACGCATTCATATTGCTTTACAACAAGCAGGTATCAGAGTTTCTCGTCGTTACATTGCCCGAGTAATGAAATCGCTATCATTGGTATCAAAGTATACGATTAAACATTATCGAGAGTATCAAACAGCAAGCAATAGCGCAGTCACAGCTAATCATTTACAACGCCAATTTGATGTAGGTAGCAAACAGCAGATTTAGTGATGTCTGCATTAAGCCAGATTAAGCAACCGCTGTCATCATTACATCTGTTTCATTCAGATAGAGGAAAGGAGTTTGATAATCAATTGCTAGATAAGTGTTTTAATACATTTAATATATAGCGTTCACTAAGTAAAAAGGGATGTCCGTATGACAATGCAGTGGCAGAGGCAACATTTAAAAGCATTAAAACTGAATTTGTTAAAGGGGAAAAATTCATGACGACTGAAGAATTAGAACAAACCTTTGCGGCTTATGCTTATTGGTACAATCATAAACGATTACATTCATCGTTAGGCTATTTGCCTCCGGTAGAATTTAACAAACGGCTACCCCTTAATTTGTTGTTTGAATAGGTGTTGCCATTCCAATTTTCTATTTGAATTTTGTACTAAGTTTGAGTTATTTACAATTAAAACACAGCATTTTTATCCCAGATGAAATGTGCTACAGGAATCCATTTGTGGTCTTTTTCTTCAAACCAAACAGTGAGGTTTTCTTTATTACTACTAGCCCATGTTATTTCCCTAATTTTTATATCTCTGCTCCTTATTTCTTTTTGTGTAAATTGATTGGATAGTCTTGCTCTAAATTCGGTAATAAAACCGTCTTTTTTACCCAGAATAAAAATTTCATCCCATAAGGGGGGATATCTTTTTACCAGGCTATCTACATGTGTTTGTTCTATCAGATTAAAATTGATAAATTTTTCCATAGTATCTCTATTAGTTCTATTTAACTCTTTATTAACTACTATGTGATTCTCCTGATTATTCTCTTCTATTACTTTAATTTTATTGCACGAAGATAGTAGCAGAATAAATAATATATTGAATATATATTTCATAATTTTATATTATATAAAAAGTTGTATTAGGTAGCATGGCATTTAGCTGGTTTAGAATATAATCTAAATGACGTTTCCGTAATTCATTTCCTACATTCATTATGCTGGAGTAATCCAGCTTGAAGCCCCATTAATGTGATTATCATTGTGGTATTCATCTGAATGTCCAATGATTGGAATATTCCCCACAGTGTGCCCAAATTCATGAGCAATAGGAAATTGATAATAATCTTTCAAACCAAAATAACCCCTATAGTTTGATTTAATATCTTCAGTATCTAAGCTAATTATTCTTTGACCCCAGATTACATAACTTGTTTCAAAACCCCCAGGAGCTATTTTGATTACATTTACTGTCCAGTGAGGATTTGTTAATACCCATTTGATGTCAAAAATTACGGTAAAAATACTATTCTTATGTTTTACAGCAAAGTTAGATAGTCCCTTAATTTTTAACTTAAAATAATTTCCCCAAATTTTGCTAATAAGAATATCAGCAGATTGATGGAATTTTCTTTTTTCCCATATGGTCCAAGGAGTAGCTCGGGTAAACCAGTTATATTGCCATTTTTCCTGAACAAGAATGGTATTTCTGTCTTCTTCTATGAAGATATCCATTTTTTCCGTTCTTTTAATAGTATTCATAAATAGAAGTTTAGTATCATTTTAATTTAAATATTTAAATTTGAAAAAGCAAAATATATCTAACTTTAGAATTAATACCTATTCTTGAGTGTATGCCATAATTGATATTTTTGTAAAGTAATGAAACTATTAGTATGGTTTAATTGAATTGTTATCTGACTGGTTTGTTACTGAGCAGCCGCACTGTAACTATCCCCTAAAATAGTACAGCATAAAAGTAGAAAATTCTCTTACCTAACCCACAGAGGATTTAATCATGAAAAAAATGTCTGAACATCAAATCATAGCTATTTTAAAAGAAGCTGAAGCTGGTGTCCCTGTTAAAGAACTTTGTCGTAAATAGGGCATGGGTAATTCAACTTTCTATAAATGGCGGGAAAAATACGGCGGAATGGAAATTTCAGATATCAAACGCTTAAAGGAGCTTGAGGCTGAAAACCATAAGCTTAAACAGATGTTTGCCGAACTAAGCTTAAAATCCCAGCTTCAGGATGAAATTATAAAAAAGTTTTAGTATCCACTCACGCAGTTAAAGCCTAGGCTTTGGAGCTACAAGAAAGTCATTCTGTTACTATTGCTATGAGTTGTGCCATTGTTGTTTTAAGCCGTTGTGCTTACTACTATCAACCTAAGTTACTGGATGATTCGGTGATTGTTTCGATGTTGAATGCAATCACAGACCGGCATTTACGCTGGGGCTTTCCTAAATGCTTTAATCGTATCAGAAAGCTTGGCTATAAATGGAACCATAAACGTGTTTATCGGGTATATTGTGAATTAAAGCTTAATCTGAGGGTAAAGCGTAAACAACGCATTCCTCCACGAAGCCCGGAAAGGCTATCAGCACCCAATAAACAAGGTGAATGCTGGTCAATGGATTTTATGAGTGACAGCAGTCGCAATCAACGCTGGTTTAGAATTTTCAATGTGATAGATGACTTTAATCACGAGGCGCTAGGCATTGATATTGCGGTCAGTTTACCTGCTGGCAGGATTACCCGTTATCTGGATAAACTGACTGAATATCATGGTTATCCACGCAAAATACGAGTAGATAATGGACCGGAATTCACCGGAAACACCTTTACTAATTGGGCAAAAACATATGGTATAACCATAGATTATATTCAACCAGGCAGTCCATATTAAAACAGGTATATTGAACAATTTAACCGTTCGTACCGTGCAGAGGTATTGGATTTATATCTATTTAATCATCTGGAACAGACAAGGAAGGTAACCGAAGAATAGCTGACCATTTATAACACTGAAAGACCGCATGAGGCATTAAATAATATGACGCCGATTGAGTATAAAACCCTAAAACAAGTAGCATGATTTTCTACTTGAATCTTGTACTAATTATGGGGTATTTACAATTGTGTTAGAACGAATGCCGATGAGTAGATAGTGTCTGTCAGATTAAGTTTAAGCTAGTATAAATAAAGACTATAGTATTTTTAATTTTTCAGTTAACTCTTTTATACATGTGTCTGCCATTTTTTTGTATTTTATAGAAATTTCTCCTGAATACTTCTCATCAACCATTTTTTCAAATTCTTGAAATGTGCCGAAAAAATCATTCATTTGAATAGCGAATCCGTCATTAACCCAACAAGCAAAAATTATTTGTGGGTTATCTTCGCAGTTTTTGCGATAAGCTATATTTTGTATTTTATCTATATCTAAATATAAACCGGTGCCAACAGATAAATTATCAGGTAATTCTCGAATTCTTGTTGATTCTATATTTAAATTACCCCCAATCGATAAATTTTCAGGTAATATTTTGATTTTTGAGTATTTTAAATCCAAATCACCCTTAATGGAAAAATTTTCAGGTAATGCTTCTATTTCAGTAAATCCTAAATATAAACTACTTCCAATAAATAAATTTTCAGGTAATACTTTGATTTTTGTCATTGTTAAATTTAGATCACCTTTAACAGATAGGCTTTCCGGTAATGCTGTAATTTCTGTATTCGCTAAATTTAGACTACCACTAATAGAAAAATTTTTAGGTAATGCTTTGATTTCCGTATTTGTTAAATATAAACAACCTCCAATAAGTACTTTTTCAGGTATAGTTTTGATTTCTGTATTTCTTAAATCTAAATCACGACTAACAGAAAAATTTTTAGGTAGTGCTTCAATTTTTGTATGAGTTAAAATCAAATCACCATTAATAGATAAGTTCTCAGGTAATGCTTTAATTCCTCTGTTTCTTAAATTTAAATTACCATCAACAGTGATTTTATTGTCTTGAATGAGATACTTTATACCTTTTTTATTTAGTAATTCTAAAAATTTCTTCATAATCTCCCTTTAGCAATAAAAACTGCTTTAATTAGGCTGTATTAATGCGATTGACAATAGTAAATCTTATTATTACAGTTTTATTAATCTAAAAAATCATCATTTTCAAGGTAATAAATAATAGCATCTAATAAATCTTCTTTTGTAGCATTAGGATGATGATCTAATTTATTGTCAATAATATCTAAAAAAGTTTGATACTCTAGCCAATCTCGGTATTTGTCAGGGTAGTTATCACACAACTCACTCATTTCATCATCATCATCATCAGTTTCAGGAAGGTAAAAAGTACCTTCTCTTATGTCCTTTTTTGTATTACCTATCTTAATATTGGTAAATAAAAAATACCATAATTCAGGACGATCTTTATAAATGGTTAATAGCCCATTGATACCTTCAATAATTTTCATTCATAATCTCCAATTATTATTTACGACAAATTGTACCACCACCCCATTTTTTGCGACCACCAGAACCATCAGGGTGATATATTTTATGATATTTATTGTGATCTTTTCGATCAACTAAGCTTAATGTTCCTTCTTTATTTTCATGATGCCATGTCATACCTGGTGGAGATGCACTCTTAAATTTACCTTTTGAGTTTGGTTGCACATGCTTCACAACTCCTGGATATTTAGTTTGCATTTCTCTCTTAAAGGTAGGATCACGCTGCATTCGTTCATAAATAGATTGATTCGCGCGCCTAAAATGCTCAGTATCAGAAAGAGTGTATTCTGAGGGATCTAATGTGTGCTGGTGGAAGACATGATATTTCCCTAAACCACGAGTCCCTTCTCCAGCATACCACTCCCACGGATCAATCCAAGTCAACCCATCAGGCGCATACTGATACAGATTAATACCGCCGGCTAAGCCTATTGGGTCAGGCTGAGTAAAGCGTCCTATATCCGGATCATAATACCTAAAGGTGTTGTAATGCAAGCCAGTTTCTCTGTCTAAGTATTGTCCCTGATATCTGAGGTTCTGTTCTATGGGTTGGTGATCAGCGACGTAGCTGTAGTGCTGGGTGGCGCCGGTAGTCCGTTTGGTTCGGGTTCTGCCGTGTTCGTCATAGCTGTAGTAGTGGCTTCTGAAATGCAGCAGCTGGTTACAGCGAATCAGGTTGTGGTTGATCAGCTTTTAATACAGTCGGTGTGGTCGCGGCGGTAATTAGTCTGTTCTTATTTACTGTGTTTTTGATTCAAGCCAAGATTAATCTCCGCTATTACTAGCTACAGAATAAACAGCAAATAAAATCGGGAAGATTTTAAATATCACTCCCGACTTTCATAATTATTTGTAATAGCATAATTCACATTGACCAATTACATCAAAAACATGATCATAAGTACTTAAAATATAATGCCCATCTTTCTCTTTATCGAATATTTTATCGAAACATGATATCATCATCGGCTGATAAGTTGATTCATCAATCATTGTAATATTTAAGCTCTTTATATTTTCAAATTTAAAACAAATTAAAGCTTCTCCTTCTAGTCCCCTACTTGGTTGGCAATGCGACAAACCCAAAGAAGCTATTATCTTTAACTTCAGAGGAAACATATCTAATATGACGTCTTTTAATATTAAAGCGTCTCTTCCATATATTTCTCCATATATTGTCTCAATAGCTTGATTATTTACTGTTAGCATCTTACTTTTATCCCTTTCCCACCAGTTTTTGTTGAAAATCTATTGTTTAGTTTAATTGAATTCAAATCAGATTTAGTAGCCCAAACCGAAGGCATACTTTTTATACCAGCTGCTTTAGCTGCGTATAATCGTCGATTATCTAAAGTAAATACAGAATGTTTATGTGCACCTTGTGATAATAACTTTTCTTGTATATCAGCGGGCAAATCATGCATTCTTACCTTTCTAATTGGCTCTAGACTATTTGCGTATGAAGGATCATTTTTAAGCCTATGTATTAGTTCATTCACGCTCCTTGTATCAGAAAAATTAGGACTGATATCATCAATAGTCATAGAACTTCAACTGTACCAACCAGTTTAGGTCCTTCATAAATATTCATAATAAATCCTTTCTTAAGTAAAAAGCTTGGTGCATCTTCCATTAAAAAATAGGCTTCTCCTAAACCTATTCTGTGAGTGGATTCTATTAGCTCGTAACTTTTAACAATTAATACTAATGACCAAGATGAAATATCGCCATTTTTACCTTCCATTGGTTTAGTAATAACATAGTATTTAATATTTAGGGGAAGAGTTTTTTTTCCACCTTGTTGTATAGGAGTCCAATAAATTTTGACATTAACTCTGAAATTTTCCATTTTGTTTCTCCTCGTTAACATTTTGGTTGACGTATATATTTACTCCATTTAGGCTTTATTTTAGCCTTATTAAGGACTACATTATCAATAAATCTAGCTTTTCCTATACCATCTAATCGAGGATTTTTATAGGCTGCATCTGCTATATTATCAGGAACGCTAACCTGAACGACATGGAAATTACCACCATGTCCCATTTTTTCACCCCATGTAATAGCATCTTTATAGGACTCAGCAAACCATTTTCCTTCCAAGGTGCTTGGAGGTGATGTCCATTTTTCAGTTTTTATTAATTCATCGTATTCTGTAAGATTCAAACCACCCAGTAGTCCAATCGGATCTGGCTGGGTAAAGCGTCCTATATCCGGATCATAGTACCTAAAGGTGTTGTAATGCAAGCCAGTTTCTCTGTCTAAATACTGTCCCTGATATCTGAGGTTCTGTTCTATGGGTTGGTGTTCGATTTCATGAATGTGTTTACCCCATAGCTGGTAGCTGCATTCCCACAGTATGTCACCGTTTTCATCGGTCAATTCTTCCGGACAGCCGTTCAGGTCGATGTGGTAGTAGTAGCGTATCTAGCTTTAATTATTTAATTTAAAAAAAAGATAATCATATAATTTTTCAGCTAAAAATTCTGCGTGTTCCCTTTTTACTATTAAATTAAAAAAATAATATTGATCATAAGTCTCTTGAATTATGGGGTCTGAAAGCATACAAAATTTAATATATGTTGAATATAAGTCTTTTATATCATCAGAAATCTCTTCTAGAGAAATATGATAATTTGTTATATCGTAAAAAATATTTATGTACTCATCATTAATATTATTTAACTCTATAAAGGGAAAATGATTTTTTTCACATAGCTTCCAATGAAGATCTTTTGTTTCATCATTTTTATAAATAAATTTCATAATTAGTCTTTTATTTTATAATCAGTTACATGTGTCATTTTACCTTTTTTATCTATTTTGGCCATGTAATGAATACTCACACCATTAATTTTTTGTTCCATTTTCGACCAGCCCCCTCCTTTAAAGTAAAGGTTTCCTAATTATTACCACTCCATTCTCAGGGTGTTTTTGTACATGGTTTAAAGCAAAAGATTCATTATTATTTCTAGCTTTAGTTCTTCCTGTTGACTTTGATTTTACTTTTTGAAGTTTACGTTTAGCAGAACACTTACGTAAGCCTAAAGGATCAATCCAAACAAACCCATTAGGCGGATACTGATACTGATACAGATTCAAACCACCCAGCAACCCAATCGAATCCTGCTGAGTAAAGCGTCCTATATCCGGATCATAGTACCTAAAGGTGTTGTAATGCAAGCCAGTTTCTCTGTCTAAATATTGTCCCTGATACCTGAGGTTTTGTTCTATGGGTTGGTGTTCGATTTCATGAATGTGTTTACCCCATAGCTGGTAGCTGCATTCCCACAGTATGTCACCATTTTCATCGGTCAGTTCTTCCGGACAGCCGTTCAGGTCGGTGTGGTAGTAGCGGATATGTTCCGCTTCGTTGCATCTTCGGTCTATACGCGCCAGTGGTTCGTAGCTGTTCTGGTCAGTGTAGAGATAGACACTTTGCTGTTTGTCGTAGTGAGTTTCCTGCAACAGTCTGAGTCCGTCTCACAGGAAGGTAGTACGGTTGCAAGGGTTGCCGTCGCGGTCGAGTTGGTGTTTTTCGATACGTCGGCCGAGAGCATCATAGAGGTAGTATTAGATACTCCCAAAGTTTTTTACTTTATTACTATAGTATATTAACTGTTTTATATAAATAAAAGTATTCTTCAACTTTTATTTATTCATACTGCTTTAATTCTTCTTCTAACAGAGTCTTTAATTCTAATGGATTAATAATACAACTTTTTTTTTCTTCGACAGGAAATATTAATAGGCTAATTTTTTCTTTTGCTAATCCCTTAATCCATTTGTCTAAAAAGTAATCCAGATTAATTTCTTTAGGCGAACATTTAAACTTATGAGTAACATTATAATTAATTACAAATTCTTTTTCTGGCCAAAATGGCATTATTTTCTTACCATTTTCTGCATATAATTGCAACCAACCATTATCTCCATAATTACCCCATAATACTTCAAAATCAGCCACTTTTCTAATAAAATAGTCTAGCCTTTCTTTTGAATCCAATGATGTTACATTTAATATTTTCTCTTTATTCATAATAACTAATATCCTTCGTATCTGTGTTCTAAAAGATGAAGATCATGATCTTGCATTACGGAGTGTTCATATGAATAACCATCTTTTGCCCTTTTTCCACGTTTATGTGCTAAAACTTTTCCTGGAGATTTTGAATTTCTTGAATTTCCTAGCAGACGTATAGTTTTTCTATTACCTGTCTCCTTATGTCGGATTTCATTCTTTAACAAGCCTCTAATATGTTTAGGCTGTTTTGGATCATCTGCTAGTTCTCTAAGTCTGTTTTGCTTTCCTGAGCGACCTGTACATGCTAATCCCCACGAATCGACCCAAGTCAACCCATTAGGCGCATACTGATACAGATTAAAGCCACCCAACAACCCAATCGGATCTGACTGGGTAAAGCGTCCTATATCCGGATCATAGTACTTGAACGTATTGTAATGCAAGCCAGTTTCTCTGTCTAAATACTGTCCCTGATATCGGAGGTTCTGTTCTATGGGTTGGTGTTCGATTTCATGAATGTGTTTACCCCATAGCTGGTAGCCGTATTCCCACAGTATTTCGCCATTTTCATTGGTCAGTTTTTCCGGACAGCCGTTCAGGTTGGTGTGGTAGTAGCGGATATGTTCCGCTTCGTTGCATCTTCGGTCTATACGCACTGTTTTGGTCGGTGTAGAGATAGGCGCTTTGCTGTTTGTCGTAGTGGGTTTCCTGCAATAGTCTGAGTCCGTCCCACAGGAAGCAGGTGCGATTGCAGGGGTTGCCGTCGCGGTCGAGTTGGTGTTTTTCGATACGTCGGCCGAGGGCGTCGTAAATATAGCGGCATCGTTCGGTTGTGTTGAATTGCAATAGTCTTTACTTAATCTGACATTCAAGTTATTTTATAACACAAAAAGGAGAGTCAGAAATGAATCAAACAGCCAAAATCA
>NZ_WTEW01000161.1:0-244 GCF_009795865.1 Gilliamella sp. Pas-s27 | reverse complement strand
CCTTCTGGCTTATCAAGTAATGCATCACCTTCTTTAAAATCGTTATAATCGATACTAAAATAGAAATCCTCTATTGTATTGTGTCTATAGGTAAATCCGATATCTTTCCATTCGCGATCTTCTCCTTGCATAAAACCGTGCAAAAAACAAAAGCCAGGGGTTGTTGGGATAGTTAAATCATCGCGCGGCTTAATCCGGTCAAACAGTTTATGTAACTCAGCTAATTTTTGGGGCACGTTATTAC
>NZ_WTEW01000160.1:0-245 GCF_009795865.1 Gilliamella sp. Pas-s27 | reverse complement strand
GCAGCAGCCAGTGGCTGCGTTACTATCAAATTCACCAACACGCTGTATTGGCACCTATTTAATTGATTTACCCGCTGAATTTAAAGTCAAAAAAAAGGGGAACTTTGATTATAAAAGTAATCATGCTGTCACCATTACCACAAAGCAACAATATTTACCCTCTTTTAAACAGATGATAGCTCGGCGTGAGCAAGAGTTGAAAAATACTAAACCCGTTAATCCAATTAATGGTGATTATTTAAAAG
>NZ_WTEW01000026.1:0-33801 GCF_009795865.1 Gilliamella sp. Pas-s27 | reverse complement strand
TAAAATTTTTGACCTTATTCACTAACCTTATTCGCCGCCTGCTTTATGCCAACTGCGTGTCAGTGGGTGCGCATTATAGGGACTTAAAAAAATCATGCAAGTATTAATTTCAATTTTCTTTCTGTTTGTTTCTTATTTATTCAAATGCTTTAATTATGCGGACAAAATAAAGATTATTATCCTTTGGAAAATTATATATTTTTTAAAAAAATCCCTTAAAAAATACAAATGAAAATATGAATGGAAATAGTTTAACGAATGCTACCAATAAGATATTGTGATTTATTTTTAAAAATCCATTTTATAATATTAGCAATAATAACACTTAAAACTAAAGTAGATATCAAAAAAAATACTGCGCCTAATGACGCTAACCACCCATTATCCGTTTTGATTACATTGTTTAGTGGAGACATATATAATAGCCGTTCAAGTTCAAACACAATAATTTCATGAATAAAATAAATAGGAAAACTAATATTTGCCATATAAGACAAAAACTTATAAGTTCGCCCATCATTAATTTTATGATTCAATTTATCTAAAAAGTAAAGTGCTAATATAAATAGAACAATTTTTTGTAATGTATCGTAATAAAGTTTCTCAACAATTAAGTGATCCATATAACGATAAGCAAATGGAATCCAAAAACATAAACAAAAAAGGAACATGACCAAAAATAAATTACTTTTTACGGATTTCATAATAATTTGATAATTTTGTTTTATCATCATACCCGTTAAATAGACAGGACCATAATGCAATAAATTTAAAAGGGGTCGAGTGAAATCAGGCTTAGTAAACATAACTACCCAAAACATAGAAACCAAACCAGTTATAATTAAACTCTTTTTTGATAAAGAATATAATAAAGGAGCCATTAAATAAATAATGATAATCATCGGTATAAACCATAATGGCAATAGCTGTGTTCCTGTCAACATCATTTTAGTTATTACACTAATTATGCTATTTTCAGTTGACGAATACCAAGGTAAACTAGATAAATATTGGTAATGATAAAATATAAAACAGAAAATTGATATTGAAATATAAGGACATACAACTGTCTTAAATTTTGATAAATAGTATGTTTTAGTATCAAATTTATATGTTAGATGTTGAAATAAAAAACCGGCAATTAATACAAAAAACGTCGTAAAATTAAATGCAAATAAATTCAAAAAAGAAAATAAATAACTGTTAGCAATTAAGTTAGTATTTTTAAACACACCTAAGCAGTGGCTGAAAACAATCATAATAATTGCAACACCGCGTAAAACATGAATCGAATGAATCTTTTGCTGTTTTTCTGTTACCATTTTGGAGATTGTGGATCAATACAAACACATTAATGTACATTATTACATATTCATGTAGTTAGAACTATCATTTATTAAAAATAAAAATCCAAACAAATATTGGTGTTATATATAACTATAAGTCAATAGATAAAAACTCAATTTAATTATTTTACCAATTTATTAACAGCAAACGAACAAATAGGAATAATATCACGTTCTTCTTGCTGTAATCGTTTTACTACGATATCTAATAAATTATTAGCAATTCCTTGTCCTCGATAGTCCGGATCAACATAAGTATGATTAATCGTGGCTTTATCTTTTCCTAACCTTGTAAACGTCATTTCAGCTATTTTTTTATGATTTTCATCACAAACATAAAAACGATCATTAGCCTCTAAAAAATGTAGCGACATAAAAATACCTAATATATCATAATAGTTAATTTATTATAGTCATATCATTCTTGATAAATTCCAAAATTGTTTTATTTTGAATCTAATATCAACATCGACTAATTTTAATAACATTAAAAAATAGGTGGTTATTGTTAACATTTCATTTCCAACAACTCACCTATAATAAAACAATTAAATCTTTATCAATTCAGATTATACTTTAATCACAATTAATATTTAAAATAATCGTTTAGCAGTATTGTATAGTTCCATATCAAACGAACGCTTCATGTTATTGATAGCTTCGATGATATCGTGGTGTACTAATTTACCATTTTGTACACCAACACTTCTACCAGCATGACCTTCAAGTAATAATTGAACGGCATAAGCCCCCATGCGTGACCCTAAAATACGATCATAAGGCACTGGTGAACCACCTCGTTGAACATGGCCTAAAATTGTTGCACGTGTTTCGTGATGGACTGCAGCTTCAATATCAGCGGCTAGTTTATTTACATCACACATATGCTCTGTAACTGCTACAATTGCATGTTTTTTACCTTTTGCAAAACCAAGTTTAATTTCTTCGATTAAATCTTCTTTAGTATAAGAAACCTCAGGAATAATCATAAACTCACAACCACCAGCAATAGCAGCATTTAAAGTTAAATCACCACAATCTCGCCCCATAATCTCAATAACTGATATACGGTTATGCGAAGAACAAGTATCACGTAATCTATCAATTGCTTCAACAGCCGTACTAAGTGCAGTAAAATAACCAATAGTATAATCGGTACCACGGATATCATTATCAATAGTCCCTGGTAAGCCGATACATGGAAAACCTTCTTCAGTTAACCTCATTGCCCCCATATATGAACCATCACCACCGATAACTACTAAAGCATCAATTTCATGTTTTTTCAAATTATCGATAGCTTTTTGTCTTACAGTTTTATCTTTAAACTCTGGAAATCTAGCTGAGCCAAGAAATGTACCACCACGGGTAATGATATCAGATACACTTGAACGCTCTAGTCTAACGATACGATCTTCACAAAGCCCCATATAGCCATCATAAACACCAAAAACGTCCAATCCTTCTGTTAAGGCTGTTCTTACCACACCTCTAATAGCAGCGTTCATCCCTGGAGCATCACCACCACTTGTTAAAATACCTATTTTTTTTATCATATAAAATAACTCCAAATTATTAACTTTTAGTTATTATAGAACCTTAACAGATATCTAACAATAGAAGATTAATTGCCATTTTGATGTTTTTTTATGCTACATCATTTCGATTGGGACAACAGAGATAGGATCCTGATGAATAATGACATTTGCAGGTGAAAACTGTGTTGAAATTCGTTTTTCAATAGAATCAGCAATAGCATGAGCTTTAATTAAAGGCATATTATCATCAAGTTCTATATGCAATTGGATGAATTTAACGGGACCTGACTGCCTAGTTTTTAAATCATGAAAGCCATAAACCTCTGGATACTGACTAATAATTTCTGCAATCGATATATTATCACTTTCAGGTAATGCCCTATCAAGTAAATCTTGAATAGAACTATAGGCAATACAATAGGCATTATAACAAATATATAAAGCAATAAAGAATGCAAATGTTGCATCAGCATAGGTAATACCATACCAACTAAAACAAAGAGCAACTACAACAGTAATATTTAGTAATAGATCAGAAGAATAATGTAACATATCAGCTTGAATAGCATTACTTTTAGTGATGTTAATAACACGCCTTTGGTATAAAACAAGGATAAATGTAATTACAGCAGAAATTGTCGAAATAGTTATTCCTAATAAAGGAATCTGTAGTGGATTTGGGTGAATAAAAGATCGAATACTAGAAAATAATAAAATTATCGCTGAACCAATAATAAATGCACTCTGTAATAATGCCGCTAAGGATTCGGCTTTACCATGACCAAAGGTATGATCATCATCCGCGGGTTTTAGCGCATAACGGACTAAAAAATAATTCAACCCAGAAGAAATTAAATCGATGCTTGAATCCAATAATGAAGCAAGTAAACTTATAGAGCCTGTTAACCAATAAGTAATAAATTTAATTAAAATTAGGAAAACGGAAATTAAAACAGCACTTAACGTTGCTCTTTTAACTAATTTTTCATACAAATGTGAATTTGACATTTAGTACCTATTTATTGATAGGTTTCAATCCCCGATGGAAGAATGAGCTGTGAAGCAACCTCAGCAGCCTTTGCTCGTCCTAGCAGCACTTCAATAATTTTTAAAGCAAAATCAATAGAAGTCGCAGGTCCTTGGCTAGTAAGGACCTTATTCTGCTCATCAAAATAAACTCTATCAGCTTTCCAATTTTTAAATGCCTCTTTAGTAGTTGGATAACCAGTCATATTAGCATTAGGGAATAAATTGTGATGTTGTAGAACAATGGCAGGTGAAGCACAGATTGCTGCAACAATACCACTAGTTTGATGTATTTGTTTTAATTTTTCAATCAACAATGGGCAATCACGAAAATTTTCAGCGCCTTTCAAACCACCAGGCAAAATAACAACTTTAAAATCAACATGTTGAACATCTGAAAGTGTTTTTTTAGCTAAAATTTTTACACCACGAGAACATTCAACTTCACGAGAGCTTGATATACTAGCAGTAGTAACATTAATACCAGCTCGAGTTAATAAATCGATTGTTGTTACCGCCTCTATTTCTTCGCAGCCATCTGATAAAAATACCAATGCTTGCTTTGTCATTACCACGTTCCTTTTAAACAAACAACTTAATCATTTTTAGTTTAATGAAGTCTATTTTACTCTTTCAATATTAGCACCTAAATTCCTTAATTTTGCCTCAATATTGTCATAACCACGATCAATATGATAAATACGATCAACAGTCGTTAAACCTTCAGCAATACAACCAGCTAAAACTAAACTTGCTGATGCACGCAAATCCGTTGCCATGACTTGTGTACCACTTAGCGTTTCAACACCATACGTAATTAAGGTATTGCCTTCAATTTCTGCCTTAGCACCCATCCGAATTAACTCTGGCACATGCATAAATCGATTTTCAAAAATTGTTTCTTTAATAATTCCTGTACCTTCAGCAACCATATTTAATAATGAAAATTGAGCTTGCATATCAGTAGGGAATCCAGGGTGCGGAGCCGTATGAATATTGACAGCTTTTGCTCTTTTTCCTTGCATATCTAAACAAACCCAATCTTCGCCGACTTCAATTTTAGCTCCTGCTTCCTTTAATTTTGAAAGCACAGCATCGAGCAAAGTTGGATCAGTTTTTCGACAAGTGATTTTACCTTTAGATATAGCCGCAGCAACTAAAAAAGTCCCCGTTTCAATACGATCAGAAACAATCTCATGAATACCACCACCTAAACGCTCAACCCCTTCAATCTCAATACGCATTGTACCTGCACCTGTAATTTTAGCGCCTAGCATATTTAAAAATTTAGCTGTATCAACAATTTCAGGTTCACAAGCTGCGTTTTCGATTACAGTTTTACCCTCAGCTAAAGTTGCAGCAGACATAATGGTAACGGTAGCACCAACACTGACTTTATCCATCACAATATGAGCACCTTTAAGCCGCCCATTTACCGTTGCTTTAACATACCCTTCATTTAGTGTAATTGTCGCACCTAATTGCTCAAGACCAGTAATATGAAGATCAACAGGTCTTGCACCAATAGCACAGCCACCAGGTAATGAAACTTGCCCTTGCCCAAAACGAGCAACAAGTGGACCTAAAGCCCAAATTGAAGCTCGCATGGTTTTAACTAGCTCATAAGGTGCACAATAGTTATTAAGTTGACTTGCATCAAGGTGAATAAAAACATTTTTTTCACATTTTACGCCTAACTGGCTTAGCAATTCTAATGTTGTGTCAATATCTTTCAACTTGGGAACATTTCGAAGCTCTACGGGTTTTTCGGCCAAAATTGCAGCAAATAAAATTGGTAGCGCAGCATTTTTTGCACCAGAAATAACCACTTCGCCATTTAGTGCAGTTGAACCTGTTACATGAAACTTTTCCATTATTAACTCTTATAAATTATTATGCTTGATAAATTGTCGAATATTATAGAAGTTATTTATCAATAGATAAATGAATTTCATGAAAAAATAGCAATATGGTTTTCCACTAAAACCAAATAAAAACCAACATAATCAGGTGCTGTCAGAAATTATTTCTTATTTTCTAATTCTAGAATAATTACTCTCAATCAATGATTGACTCGGACAAATTAGCGCCTTATATTTAAATATACTAAATTTTAAATATAATTTACGCTACGTGATTAAACTATAAATTTTTTATATTTCATCACAATATGATAATTTTCACTCAAGAGAAATAATATGTTTGATTCACTCTCTAAAGCAGGAAAATACCTTGGTCAAGCAGCCAAGCTAATGATTGGTATTCCTGATTATGATAATTATGTTCAACATATGAAGCTTACTCACCCTGAAAAAACACCTATGTCTTATGAAGAATTTTTTAAAGAGCGACAAGAAGCTAAATATAGCGGCAAAGGTGGATTCAAATGTTGCTAATACTTAAGAGATCATAAATGACAGATTCAACACCGATTTCATTATTACCTGTAACCTTATTAACTGGATTTCTTGGTTCTGGAAAAACAACACTCATTAATTATTTACTAAAAAACAACCATAACGAAAAAGTAATTATTATTGAAAATGAATTTGGTCCTGTAAACATTGATAGCAATTTATTAAACATCAGCACTGATACTCAAATCATAGAAATGACTAATGGCTGTATTTGTTGTACAGTACAAGGAGAATTAACAGAATCTCTACATAAATTACTATTAAAACGTTCAACGGGTGAATTACAATTTGATCGGTTGATTATTGAAACAACTGGACTTGCAGATCCTGCACCTATTGTTCAAACCTTTTTTGTCGATAATTTACTTCGTGAAAAAATTCAACTTGATGCTGTTATTACGCTTGTTGATGCTCAACATATTTTAAAACACCTTAATGAACACCGCGTAGCTCTTTCACAAATTGGTTTTGCAGACCGTATTATTTTAACTAAAACCGACTGTGTTAATAATGAACAAAAATTTGAAATAATTAACCGAATCCATAAAATCAACCATAAAGCGACTATCTTTGAAACAATAAAAGGACAAATACCTAAATCTAAATGGCTTGATATAAAAGCATTTGAATTAAGTGATGAACTCACTATAAATCAAGGTTTTTTTGTTATAAACCCGACCCAAAAGCTTGAAGTTGGATTTAGATCATTGCCATTACAAAAACAAACGTCATCCTGGAATGATAATATTTGTTCTTATCTTTTTGAAGCAGGTGAACTTGATTTAAAAAAAATAGGTTCCTTTATGGAAAGCTTAGTTGAACGATATGGCAACGACATGTTACGCTACAAAGGAGTTTTAGCTATTAAGGGCAATGACCAACGCTTAATCGTGCAAGGTATACATAAAATCGTAGGATTTGATTATGGATCCCCTTGGAAAACGCCAGCAGAGAGAATATCTAGATTGGTAATAATTAGCCGATCATTACCATTTAATGAGTTAAATCAAGAATTTTTAAAGACATCGTAAAACTAATAATAAAAGTTAACCTCTAGAAAAATAAATTTGTATTTTTTATAAACCATAGTTACAAGTTGGTAGTCATAAATAAACTTCATATCTAATAGCCACATCTAATATAATTTGCTAACATAGGGCACTTTTAAAAGTGATAAGCTAATAATACAATAACATGGATTACGATATCGCAATCATAGGTCTTGGACCTGCTGGTAGTACGCTAGCTCGTTTACTTAGCCCTTCTTTTAAAGTCATCGCGTTAGATAAAAAACACGAAGTAGGAAATGAAGGTTTTCATAAGCCTTGTGGTGGATTATTGGCCAATGATGCACAAAAAGCTTTTATTAGACAAAAATTAAACTTACCAAAAGATATCTTAACTGATCCACAAATTTTTAGTGTCAAAACCATAGATTTACAAACCAAAATTGTTCGTAATTATCAAAGAAGTTACGTAAGTTTTGATCGGCATAAATTTGATCTTTGGTTAAAATCATTGATACCCGCCACGGTTACCGTTCTACATAATACACTTTGCAAAGAAGTTAGACGTATTATTGATGGCTATCAAATCACTTATATCGATAAAAATAAGACCGAACACAATATTACAACCCAATACGTTGTCGGTGCTGATGGCGCCAATTCTCTCGTCAGAAGA
Organism: Gilliamella sp. Pas-s27; assembly: GCF_009795865.1. Classification (NCBI taxonomy): domain Bacteria; kingdom Pseudomonadati; phylum Pseudomonadota; class Gammaproteobacteria; order Orbales; family Orbaceae; genus Gilliamella; species Gilliamella sp. Pas-s27. The sequence continues at coordinate 25,791 of NZ_WTEW01000026.1, read as the reverse complement.
ATGCGGTACCCTAACCATACAATAAGGCAATATGTAGCCATACAACAATGGTTTACAGAGCAACATCCAGATCCATTTTATTCATGTATATTCGATAATAAATCCACAAATTGTTATGCTTGGAGTATTTCAAAAGATGGTTATTTCATCTTTGGTGGAGCCTTCCCCAAAAAAGTAGCAAATCAAAATTTTGAAAAATTAAAAGAAAAATTATCAACTCAAAAATTTATTTTGGGAAAATCTATCAAAACAGAAAAATGTTTAGTTGTTTACCCAAATCGGTTCCGGGATTTCTATACAGGTAATGAAAACATCTTTCTGATTGGTGAAGCTGCCGGCTTTATTAGCGCAAGTTCTTTAGAAGGGATAAGCTATGCGCTAGATAGTGCTGAGATTTTAAGTAAAATTTTAAATAGTGGTAAACCAAATCCAAATAAGTGTTACTATCAAAACACAATCCCACTACGCTTAAAACTTTATAGTAAAATTGTTAAAGCAAAAATATTGACTACACCACTATGGCGCAAGTTAATTATGAAAAGCAAAATCCAACATACTAAACAAATTGAGTAAAATTATAATGGCTATTTTAAATAATAAACTTACTCCAATAATAGCAATGAAATATAAAGGAAATATAAATTATGTTTGATGTAAACGATTTAATTCGTTTTAATCACGAATGGTCGGAAAAAATAGAACAAGAAGATCCAGAATTTTTTAAGCAACTTGCTATTGAACAAAATCCTAAATTTCTATGGATCGGTTGTTCGGATAGTCGTGTTTCTGCAGAAAAACTTATTAAGTTAAAGCCTGGTGAATTGTTTGTACATCGTAACGTTGGCAATCTTGTAATTCACACTGACTTAAACTGCTTATCAGTTGTGCAATATGCTGTAGATGTACTTAAAATTGAAGATATTATTGTTTGTGGTCATTTAGGCTGTGGTGGAATTCGGGATGCGGTTGAAAACCCTGATTTAGGGTTAATTAATAACTGGCTATTACATATTCGCGATCTATGGTTTCGAAACAGCTCACTGCTAGGTGAATTCCCGCCAGAGATCCGTTTAGATATTTTATGTGAGCTTAATGTAATTGAACAAGTTTACAACCTTGGACACTCAACAATTATTCAATCTGCATGGCAACGAGGTCAAAAAGTTAACTTACATGGTTGGGTATATGGTATTGATAATGGAAAAATTACAGATTTACATATTACTTCATCAAGTAGCGAAAATTTAGAAATTAATTATCGTGAAGCAATTTCCTACCTGCTAAATCTTCATAAATCGCAATAATAACTTTATATTTTTATTTAAAATGGTAAATAACTTGGTTGCTGCTTCCTCTCCATAATAGCTTTGGATCAGCAAGTTCTTGAACAAATTTACCATCAATTAGCACATCAATATAGGAAATAACGGCTTGCTGCTCCTCGGTTAATTCATCTAATTTATACCCAGTCCAAAGCCAGATATCTTTGTTATCACACTCAAACTTAACACGTTGAACCAGCTTTAATATTGCTGGTACATTTTTAGGATGCAACGGATCACCACCAGAAAGCGATAATCCTTGACGCTTTATTTCAGTATCTTGTAAATCTTTAATGATTTGATCTTCAAGTGATTGTGTAAAAGGCAATCCAGAATCGAGGGACCACGTACTTTTATTATAGCAACCACGGCATTGATGAACGCAACCTGCAACAAAAAGAGTACATCGAGTCCCCTCACCATTTACAACATCAACTGAATAATAGCGATGATAATTCATAACCTATTAATTATTATCCAATTTGACCATTATTTAAATGTTTAACTCGGCGTTTAACTTCTTCTTGCTTTCCTGCATTAAATGGACGTGCATCAGGACTACCTAAGTATCCACAAACACGACGGGTAACAGAGACTTTTGATGAATCATGGTTACCACAACTTGGACAAACAAAGCCTTTGCTGGTACAGGAAAATTCACCGGTATAACCACATTCATAGCATTCATCAATCGGTGTGTTAGTACCATAATAAGGAACACGACTATAACTATAATCCCAAACATCCTCTAATGCTTTAACATTATTGATCATATTTGGATATTCGCCGTAACAAATAAACCCACCATTTGCAACTGGAGGATAAGATTTTTCAAATTCGATTTTTTCGTACGGATTAACCTTTTTCTCAACATCAAGATGAAAACTGTTTGTATAATAACCTTTGTCTGTAACACCTGAAATAACGCCAAATTCAGCCGTATCAAGCCGACAAAATCGATCACATAAATTTTCACTTGGTGTACTATATAAACTAAAACCGTAACCAGTTTCTTCCTTCCATTGATCCACCGCTTTACGTAAACGATTAACAATAGTTATCCCTTTTTCACGTAATTCATTACTATCAAATGGATGTATTTGATCCCCGTAAAGTGCATTTAATGTTTCATGAAGACCGATATAACCTAAAGAAATCGACGCGCGTCCATTTTTGAAAATTTCAGAAACACTATCATCTTCATTCAGTCTAACGCCACAGGCACCTTCCATATATAAAATAGGTGCAACACGTGCTTTTACATCATCAAGTCGAGCAATTCGTGTCATTAATGCTTTTTTACAAAGTTCTAAACGCTTATCTAAAATTTCCCAAAAACGCCTTTCATCACCTTTGGCTTCAATAGCTATACGAGGTAAATTTAGACTAATTACACCTAAATTATTACGTCCATCATGAATTAATTGCCCATCTTCTTCATAAACGCCTAAAAAGCTTCGGCAACCCATTGGTGTTTTAAATGAGCCAGTTACTTCAACAACTTTATCGTAATTCAAAATATCTGGGTACATACGTTTACTTGCACATTCAAGTGCAAGCTGCTTAATATCATAATTTGCATCACCTTGTTTATGATTAATACCATCTTTGATGGCAAATACCAGTTTTGGGAAAACCGCTGTTTTATGATTTTTACCTAAACCTTTAATACGAACTTTTAAAATTGACTCTTGAATTAAACGTGATTCCCAACTGGTTCCTAAACCAAAACCAAAAGTAACAAACGGAGTTTGTCCATTAGCTGTGTGTAAGGTATTTACTTCATATTCAAGCGATTGAAACGCATCATAACACTCTTTTTCTGTACGGCTTTGAGCATAAGCCTCTGGATTTGGAATACACCACTCTTCAGCTACTTGCTTATGTTTATTGTAACTGATAGTAACAAATTTAGATAAAATTTCATCAATACGATTAATAGTCGTACCACCATAAATATGGCTTGCTACTTGAGCAATAATTTGCGCGGTAACAGCTGTTGCGGTTGCGATTGACTTCGGTGGCTCAATTTCAGCATTCCCCATTTTAAAACCATTAGTTAGCATGCCATCTAAATCAATTAACATACAGTTAAACATCGGAAAGAATGGTGCATAATCTAAGTCATGATAATGTATTTCACCACAGTCATGAGCACGAGAAATATCTTTAGGTAATAAATACTGCTTTGCATAATGCCTTGCCACAATGCCGGCTAGTAAATCACGTTGAGTAGGTATCACTTTACTATCTTTATTGGCATTTTCATTTAGAATAGCAACATTACTTTGCTCAATTAGTCCTCGAATATCTTGATTTAACCTACTACCTCGTTCACGAGCACGATCACGATCATGACGATACTCAATATAAGTTCTTGCCAATTTTTTATAAGGACCTGACATCAACTGATTTTCAACTGCATTCTGAATTTCGTTGATATCAACACTTTCGCATTCACTCATTTGTTTAGTAACAACACTGGCAACCTTTGCACAATAATCAGGGTCATGAACATTCGCTGCAACAGCTGCTTTGATAATCGCATCTTTGATTCGAGCCTCATTAAATGCAGTTTGACAGCCATCACGTTTAATTACTACAGGCATATATACTCCTCAATATCCATTAATATTTAGCACTTGCCATAGGTTTTATATCAACATTCATATTCGTTGTTGTTATTCATTTCTTATCAAATCACAAGTTATTATGACAAAAAACCGAGTTTGCACATTGCTTAATTACTACTATATATAGTAAACAGGTGTGAATTATACACCATATATAGTGTTTTTCTAGATTTTTTAATAAATGAAATTACTTGACAAACTTAAAGCCAATAATGACAAGCATTTATGAAATATTGAAAAATAAAAAGTGCAAAATAAATTTGCACTTTTATATACAAAAATGAGATTACAACTAAAAATACTATGATTCAGTATTTAACCAATCAGTATGGAACACACCCTCTTTATCAATACGTTGATAAGTATGTGCGCCAAAATAATCTCGCTGCGCTTGAATTAAATTAGCTGGTAATACTTCTGAACGATAGCTATCATAATAAGCAATTGCCGCTGAAAGTGTCGGAACAGCAATACCTTGTTGCACGGCTAAAGACACGACATCACGTAATGATTGTTGGTACGCTTCGACCGTTTTATTAAAATAAGGAGCTAACAATAAATTATCGATCTCGTTATTTTCGGCATAAGCGTCAGTAATTTTTTGTAAAAATTGCGCCCGAATAATACAACCTGCTCTAAAAATTTTGGCAATTTCGCCATAATTTAAATCCCATTGATACTTATGAGATGCAGCTTTTAACTGTGCAAAACCTTGAGCATACGAAATGATTTTCCCCATATAAAGCGCTTTACGGACTTTTTCTATAAGTTCATTCTTATCGCCACTGTAAGACTCTTTTTTAGGACCTTTCAACACTTTTGATGCAGCAACTCGCTGATCTTTAATTGCGGATAAATAACGAGCAAATACAGACTCAGTGATTAATGACAAAGGTTCACCCAAATCTAAAGCACTTTGGCTAGTCCATTTACCTGTACCTTTATTGCCTGCGGCATCTAAAATAACATCAATTAAATAATTACCATTTTCATCCTTATGCTTAAAGATATCAGCAGTAATTTCAATCAAATAACTATCTAATTCGCCTTTATTCCAATCAGCAAACACGTCAGCAAGTTCATCATTAGTTAAGCCAACAGCATGTTTTAATACCGAATAGCTTTCTGCTATCAGTTGCATATCGCCATACTCAATACCGTTATGTGCCATTTTTACATAATGGCCGGCGCCATTAGGACCTATATAAGCAACACAAGGCTCGTCATTAGCTTTAGCGGCTATTTTTTCTAATATAGGAGCAACTAATTCATAAGCCTCTTTTTGTCCACCAGGCATAATTGATGGCCCTTTTAACGCTCCCTCTTCACCACCAGAAACACCAGTTCCAATAAAATTAAATCCTTCTGCTGATAGTGTTTTGTTACGACGAATTGTATCTTCAAAATAAGCATTCCCACCATCGATGATAATATCGCCTTTATCTAAAAGTGGACGCAACTCATCAATTACAGCATCGGTACCTTTACCTGCTTGCACCATAATAAGAATACGGCGAGGCTTCTCTAAAGAATTAACGAAATCTTCAATCGTAAAGTAAGGAACCAATTGTTTATCAGAATGTTCAGCCATAACTTGTTCAGTTTTATCTTTAGAACGATTATAAATAGCAACAGAAAACCCACGACTTTCAATATTGAGCGCAAGATTTCTCCCCATAACTGCCATTCCAATAACACCGATTTGTTGTTTTGACATGATTTGGCTCCTTTATTAAACCTTTATAACCTTAACCATAAGGTTTTTAAAAACATCTAAAACTTAATTAAGTTTTATAAACTACACTATATTTTTACATAAAAAAACCGTATCAGAATACAATACGGCTCTTTTTCATTACTTTAATGATATTTATTATCAATTGAATAAATCATGACCGTTTCATCATTTCGAAAAATTCATCATTGGTTTTGGTCATAGCAAGTTTGTCGATCAAAAATTCCATTGCATCAGTCTCACCCATTGGGTTAAGAATTTTGCGTAAGATCCACATTTTTTGTAGTTCATCTGGCGAAGTCATTAAATCTTCTTTACGTGTACCTGAACGATTAAAGTCAATTGCTGGGAACACACGACGTTCAGCAATTTTACGCGATAAATGAACTTCCATATTACCCGTACCCTTAAACTCTTCGTAGATAACTTCATCCATTTTAGAACCAGTATCAATCAATGCGGTTGCAATAATAGTTAAACTACCACCTTCTTCGACATTACGAGCAGCACCAAAAAAACGTTTTGGACGGTGTAACGCATTTGCATCCACACCACCGGTTAATACTTTACCTGATGAAGGAACAACTGTATTGTATGCTCGCGCCAAACGTGTGATCGAGTCTAATAAAATAATCACATCTTTTTTATGTTCAACTAAACGTTTTGCACGTTCAATAACCATTTCAGCGACTTGAACGTGTCTTGCTGCTGGTTCATCAAATGTTGACGCTACCACTTCACCTTTAACTAGACGTTGCATTTCGGTAACTTCTTCTGGACGTTCATCAATCATCAATACGACTAATTCACATTCAGGATGATTAACAGCCAAACTTTGTGCAATATTTTGCAAAAGCATTGTTTTACCCGCTTTAGGCGGAGCAACAATCAAACCACGTTGCCCTTTACCAATTGGGGATGCTAAATCAAGTACTCTTGCAGTGATATCTTCTGTTGAACCATTACCTCGTTCCATACGTAAACGGGAATTGGGGTGGAGTGGAGTTAAGTTTTCAAAAAGGATCTTATTGCGGGCATTTTCAGGTTTATCGTGATTAACTTCATTGACTTTTAACAAAGCAAAATAACGTTCACCTTCTTTTGGTGGGCGAATTTTACCTGCAATGGTATCACCAGTCCTTAAATTAAACCGTCGAATCTGGCTTGGTGACACATAAATATCATCAGGTCCAGCTAAATAAGAGCTGTCTGCTGAACGTAAAAATCCAAATCCATCTTGCAAAATTTCGAGTACACCATCGCCAAAAATATCTTCACCACTTTTAGCATGTTGTTTTAAGATTGCAAAAATGATGTCTTGTTTTCTAAGACGGGCAAGATTTTCAAGGCCCATTTGTTTTTCACCAAGCGTGACAAGCTCAGAGACAGAAGTGTTTTTTAATTCAGTTAAATTCATAATTTTAAAAATTCTTGAGGATAAAATTGATATGTTTGCAATTAATATTCTTTTTGTCTATTTGTTTCATTTACTTATAAAAATCTCCTTCCCTTACAACGCATAAATTCAATCGATTGCTAAGCTTTTGGTGATAATTGAAGATCTGAATATAGAATTTCATCACTTTACCAATAAAACAATGAATTTTAGAAAGGAATATTTGTAAGAGGCTAGCAATTTACACTAAAAACATTAGCATGTCTATATTTAATTAAACCAAACACTTTATACTGATGAATAAAACCCAAAAAATAAAGCAAAGAGCAATGAATAACTCACCACTCTCTTAACTATGTTTATTAAATACCAGTTTATTAAATACCAGCTTATTAAATATAAGATATTTATTATAATTGAGGATCGATAAAGTTTTTAAGTTGAGCCTTAGATAACGCACCCACTTGAGTTGCAACAACTTCCCCATTTTTAAAAATCAATAAAGTAGGAATACCTCGAATACCAAATTTAGGCGCTACATTAGCGTTTTCCTCAACATTTAATTTAGCAACAATAATTTTATCATCATATTCTTGAGCGATTTCTTCCAAAATCGGAGCAACCATTTTACAAGGTCCACACCATGGAGCCCAAAAATCAACAAGTACAGGTTTTGTTGATTCACTAATTGTTTTATCAAATGTAACTTCTGATAACTGAACGATATTATTACTCATTTTATTCTCCAACATATTGCAAATTTTATTCAATAATAGATTACTTCACTTTCCTCTACTAGTAATTAGTATAATAGGATATAATTATTAGTGATGTCACTGTGTTTAGTATGTTATAATGCCGTAATTCTGATAATTATATTCGCAACCACAATGATTCAATCATATCTTACCAAAACAACTTTTAGCCAATTTCCTCTTCATCCTTTAGTGTTAAAAGCACTTGAGAAAAATGAATTTGTTTATTGTACTCCTATTCAAGAAAAGACATTACCGCTAACCTCTAAAGGAATAGATATTGCTGGGCAAGGGCAAACAGGAACGGGCAAAACCATGGCGTTTTTGGCATCAACATTTAATTACTTGTTGAATCATGAACCGTTACCTGATCACCAAACTAATCAACCAAGAGCTATCATTATTGCCCCAACACGCGAATTAGTTGTGCAAATATACCATGACGCTGAACGTTTATCAGAAGAAACAGGGCTTAAACTGGGTCTTGCTTTTGGTGGTGATGGCTATGATAAGCAATTAAAAATGCTCTCTACTGGCGTCGATATTTTAATTGCAACAACGGGAAGGTTAATTGATTATGCGAAACAAAATTACATTAATCTAGAAGCAATTCAAGTTGTAGTCTTAGACGAAGCAGATCGTATGTTTGATTTAGGATTTATCCGCGATATCCGTTGGATTTTCAAACATATGACGCCTCCACAAAAAAGACTAACTATGTTATTTTCTGCAACGTTGACCCATAATGTGCGCGAATTAGCTTTTGAATATATGAACAACCCAGAATATGTAGAAGTTGAGCCAGAACAAAAAATTGGTCACCGCATAAAAGAAGAACTATTTTTCCCATCGAATGAAGATAAATTAGCTCTTTTACAGACCCTTATTGAAGAAGAGTGGCCTGACCGTTGTATTGTATTTGCTAACACCAAAGTCACTTGTGAAAAAATTTGGCGACATCTTATTGCCGATGGACACCGTGTTGGACTACTAACTGGCGACATTGCTCAGAAAAAACGACTTTCTATTTTAGAGCAATTTACACAAGGTAATCTTGACATCTTAGTTGCCACCGACGTCGCGGCACGAGGATTACATATACCTAACGTTACTCACGTCTTCAATTATGATCTGCCGGATGATTGCGATGATTATCGACATCGAATTGGACGAACCGGACGTGCTGGCGCAGATGGTTACTCAATTTCACTAGCTTGCGAACGTTATTCACAAAATTTACCTGCAATTGAAAAAGCAATTGAGCATACTATTCCAGTTAGCCAGTATGATCCTTCTGCGCTATTGGTTGATCTACCAACTCCAAAGCCTTTCAGACGTCCACCGCGAAGAAAACCAACAAACTAGTTAACTAAATAATAATAGCAATTAAAAGCTATCTGAAAATGCAATAAATAATAGTTACTCTTGAGTACCATTATCAGATAGCGAATACACGTTAATCGGTACTACACACAAAAGTTATTTTTTATGCGAATTATTATCAACTTGATTTACAAAACATTGATATTCAAGTTCAATTTCTTTTTTAGTTTCGTTAGATAATGTAGCAACATGAAATTTATGTAACGAACTATATAAAGCAAACAGTATATTAATTGAAATCGTCTCTTTTTTTTGTTTTATTTTATAATATGCATTTAAATAACCTACTTCTTGTAGTGTTTTAACATCCTTGATTCCGACACTGCACAATAATCTTTCCAATGACAAAGTCATATTTGGCAACTCTTTTATTCGTTTTGCTTTAATTTCACTTTTTTCATATTGCTCTTTTTTCGTATACTCAATCACCATTTTTACCATAGCAAGTAACTTTTCATGATCCTTAAAAAGCGCATCACCAACTCTATAGTAATCAAGTAATTTAGTTGACATACCCATTGTTATGCTTAACGGCTGCATACCTAAATCAACAAAAAGTGAACGATAATCGGAATGACCTCTTAAATAAAAGTTTTTTTGGGTAATCCAGCCAAACATGATATCTTCACTATTAACGCTAAATCCACCAAAAAATGTTTTAATTGAAATATCTTTAACATCAGAAAGCTCTGTTAAAATTCGATTTGCAAATGTTGAACACATAATCAATTTCCATTTTTAACTTTATTAAGCAACCAAAATAACTTACTAATTAATCTAAATTATAGTTGTTTTATATTCAAACAATTTCTAAATAAATTCAGAATTATGCGATCTATCTTCCATATATAGAGATAAAATGCATTATTACTTGATAAATTATATTTTTATGAAATTAAATTAACTTTTGTAAAAAACACCCTCAAACAAACAGCAAATCTTAACAATTTTTAACAATACTTAAAAAGAAAAACCGCATTAACATTGTTATTATGTTGTAATAATTATACAATCGGAAGCATTTAACTCAATGGTACTTAATTTTTGTCAAATCCAATCAAAATGATAAAAAAATTTATTGCTCTATTTGTTATATTTTACTCTTTTACTGCATCTGCCGATACATTACCGTTAATTGACTCATTAATACAATGTACCCCTGATTTTTTTAAAGTTGTTTACACCAATAAAGAAGATTTAGAAAAACACACAAGCATTAAAATTTTTGAAAAAAATCAAGCTTATATATCCATTGAAAATCGCTCCAATGCAGACAAAAACTATGTCTATTTCAAAACGCCAATAACTTACAAAGACCTAACAATCACAGGTTATTATGATAGTTCTATGGATCTTGGCAAAATAGGGAAATATTATTTTTGGGGATTTATCATTGACAATGATATTAATCAAATAAAAGAAACATTAAACGGAGTAGATTGGAAAAACATGGAAGACAACCTTCTTTATATTGGAAATCCAATGATTCGCAGTATTAATGACGACATTCAAGTTTGGCATAAAAATACCGGTACGGTTGTTGGTGTCAAAACTATTCCAGCACCGGATACGACCGAAAAGCTATTATTACTTGAAAAAGGACCAAATATGAACCTTCTTGTTTGTTCTATTCAAGGTATTGTAACACCAACATTATTAAAACAAGAACGACCAGATATTCAATAATATTAATCTAAATCGCCGATTCATCCATTTCGCCGGTACGAATACGGATCACTTGCTCAACATTATAAACAAAAATCTTACCATCACCGATTTTACCAGTTTGTGCTGTTTTCATAATAGTTTCAATACACATTTCTAAAATATCGTCAGGTACAATAAGTTCAATTTTTACTTTTGGTAAGAAATCAACCATATATTCGGCACCTCGATAAAGCTCAGTATGCCCTTTTTGACGCCCAAAGCCTTTAACTTCGGTAACTGTCATACCGGTAATACCTTGTTCGGCAAGTGCTTCGCGAATATCATCTAATTTGAATGGCTTGATGATTGCTTCAATTTTTTTCATATCTAGTTTCCTTTAATTCAAGATTACCAATTTTTAAATCCAAAAGCTGAAGTAATAGGATATCGTCGACCTTTACCAAAATTACGAGCTGTAATTTTAGGACCAATTGCAGATTGACGACGTTTATACTCATTGATATCAACCAACTTAATAACCCGCCTTATTGTCACTTCATCATAACCTTGTGCAACAAGTTGTTCAATGGAAAGATCAAGTTCAACATACCCTTTCAAAATTCCATCTAAAACATCATATGGCGGTAAACTGTCTTCATCTTTCTGATCGGGTGCTAGCTCTGCTGAAGGTGGCCGAGTGATTACCCGTTCAGGAATCACATAAGAACGCGTATTTCGATATTTTGATAATGCAAATACCATAGTTTTAGGCACATCTTTAAGCACATCAAAACCACCCGCCATATCGCCATAAAGCGTTGCATAACCGACTGACATTTCGCTTTTATTCCCTGTTGTCAGTACCAGTCTTCGACGTTTGTTGGAGAGTGCCATTAAAATCACACCTCGACAGCGTGCTTGCAAGTTTTCCTCTGTGGTATCTTTTGCAGAGCCTAAAAACAGCGGAGTTAACGATGACATAAACGCATCAAACATCGACTCAATAGAAACAATATCAAATTCGACCCCTAATATTTCTGCTTCTTCCTTAGCGTCAGCAATACTTATATCAGCAGTATAACGAAACGGCATCATCACAGCTTGCACTTTATCTTTACCTAAAGCATCGACAGCAATTGCTAGTGTTAGAGCAGAATCAATTCCGCCTGAAAGACCTAAAACAGCACCTTCAAAGCCATTTTTAGTAATATAATCTCGCGTTGCTAGCACTAACGCATCATAGACTGAAGCTAAAATAGCTTCTTCTAATTTTGGTTTTGGGGTTATTACATTATGAGCTTTTGTAAAATCTAAAATAGCTATATCTTCTTGAAATGCTTGAAGTTGACAAATAACCTCACCTTGTTTATTACAAGCAAAAGAACACCCATCAAAAACCAACTCATCTTGCCCCCCAATTTGGTTGACATAAACAATGGGTAAACTTGTGCGTTTAGCATGGTATTTAACCAAATCATATCGTTGTTGCTGTTTTTCATAATCATAAGGCGAAGCATTAATTGCAACTACAAAATCAGCTTGAGCACGTTTAATATCATCAATTGGCTGGTTTTGCCAAAGATCTTCACAAATTAACAAGCCAATCTTTTGACCTTTAAAGTTCACAACACACGTTTGGTTACCTGCAGTAAAATAACGCTTCTCATCAAAGACATCATAATTAGGTAGTAACTGTTTATGATAGCAAGCTAGCAATTTCCCATCACAAAAAAACGACAGTGCATTATAAAGTTGCTCATCTTGCCAATGTGGATGTCCAACAATAACTGCACAATGCTTACTGGCTTGCTCAATTAAAGCTAAAGCCTTTTGACAACGATCTTTAAAATCAGTGCGATAAACTAAATCTTCAGGGGGATAACCACACAAAGCAAGTTCTGAAAAAATAAGAAGATCATCGGATGAGTGATGGCGAGTCAGTTCAATTATCTGCTTAGCGTTACCTTCTATATCACCCAAGCGCCAATTTTTCTGTACTAAAACAATAGACATATAAAATTCAATATCACAAATCAAAATTGTTGATAAGTTTAAATGATTCTAAGTTGCACTGCCACTGTTTTATCGCTAACATGCAACAATAAATCAGCTTAGACTTGTCTGGAAATTAATATGCAAAAAATATTAAATGTGGCGTTAGCAAAACGTAGTTATCCGATCGCAATTGGTGAAAATCTCATTACTGAATTCGAACATTTTAAACTTCAAACAGGTCAACGCGTACTCATCGCAACAAATGAAACGATCGCCCCACTTTATTTGCAGACAGTGATTAATATGCTTGAAAAGCAAGGTGTAAAGACGGATTCTGTCGTTGTTCCCGATGGTGAACAGTATAAAACCATGGAAACATGGAACACCATTCTTACGGCTCTACTTGCTAATAACCATACTCGTAGCTCAATTCTTATTGCTCTTGGTGGAGGCGTCATCGGGGATGTTGCTGGATTTGCTGCCTCGGCTTACCAACGTGGAATTAAATTTATTCAAGTACCAACCACGCTACTTTCCCAAGTTGACTCATCGGTTGGCGGTAAAACAGCAATTAATCATCCGCTTGGTAAAAATATGATTGGAGCCTTTTACCAACCTCAAGCGGTGGTTATTGACCTCAACTGCTTAAAAACCTTACCACAAAGAGAACTGTCAGCAGGACTTGCCGAAGTCATAAAATATGGCATTATTTTAGATACTGAATTCTTCAATTGGTTAGAACAGCATATTGAAGATTTACTCAACCTAGACAGTAATGCGCTTAGTTACTGTATTTATCGCTGTTGCGAACTAAAAGCAAAAGTGGTTGCTGCCGACGAAACAGAACAAAACATGCGTGCGATTTTAAATCTTGGTCACACTTATGGTCATGCCATAGAAGCAGAGTTAGGCTATGGAAACTGGCTACATGGCGAAGCTGTCAGTGTGGGAATGTTAATGGCTGCTCAAACTGCCAAATTACTCGGTAAACTAACACAAGCAGATCTTGATCGAATCAAAAACTTGCTAATACGTGCTAAACTACCTGTTAACAGACCAGAAAAAATGCCGATTGAATCTTACCTTCCACACATGTTACGAGACAAAAAAGTACTATCTGGACAATTACGACTCGTTGTACCCACTAAAATTGGGCATGTTGAGGTGATGGATGGCATTGATAAAAGTATCGTATTAGCGTCTATTGCTAACGTTTAATATTCACCATAATCCCAAGTATACTAGCCATCAATAAACCACTTTATTATCGTTAAGCTAAGGCAACCTAGCTTAACGATAAGTGCCTCAATATAAAACACGGATGCAATCAAAACACATAAACTTCCACACCATTAAAATGTAAATTTAAGTTTACAACAAACAACTAAATAACAACAAACCTAATGAAATCTAATTAATAATTGAAAATTTGATTTACTATCATGTAATTTTGTGTTTACATTATACACGTTTATGTAATTAATATTTTACATATAAAATAATAAAATGATTTTAACAAGGAAAGCAAAAATGTTAAAAGATACACTAAATAATATCCGAATTAGAGATGAACACATGCTAGTTACCCCCGAAGAGATAAAAAAACTTTATCCGCTATCTCATGAACTTGAAAACCAAATTGCTTCATCAAGACAAACCATTGTCGATATTTTAGAACGCCGAGATCACCGTTTACTAATTGTTTGTGGTCCTTGCTCTATTCACGATCCTATTGCGGCGATTGAATATGCCCATAAATTAAAAAAACTATCAGATGAAGTCAAAGACCACCTATTTATTGTTATGCGAGTTTACTTCGAAAAACCACGCACAACTGTCGGCTGGAAAGGCATGATTAACGACCCTCACATGGATAGTTCATTTGACATTGAACACGGACTTAAAAAAGCACGTAAATTATTACTCGACATCACCAAAATTGGATTACCAATTGCAACAGAAGCATTAGATCCAAACACGCCACAATATATTGGTGATTTAATCAGTTGGGCAGCCATTGGCGCAAGAACCACTGAATCGCAAACACATAGAGAAATGGCATCAGGCCTATCAATGCCAGTCGGCTTTAAAAATGGCACCGATGGCAGTTTAGATGTTGCTATTAACGCCATGAAATCAGCATCAATGGCGCATCGCTTTGTGGGCATCAACCAACAAGGACAAGTAACTGTTTTACAAACTTTAGGCAACCCACACGGACATGTTATTTTGCGTGGTGGAAAAACACCTAACTACGATGCACAAAGCGTATCATTATGTGAAGAGCAAATGCAAAAAGCAGGATTATTACCTAACTTAATGATTGACTGTAGCCACGCAAACTCCAATAAAGATTACCGTAATCAACCAATTGTTGCCGACTCAATTATTAAGCAAATCGAAAAAGGTAATAATTCGATTATTGGAGTGATGATTGAAAGTAACTTATTTGAAGGCAATCAATCGTCTGAACAACCACAAGAAAACTTCAAATATGGCGTATCAGTAACGGATGCTTGTATCAATTGGGAAACAACCGAACAACTACTACAAAAAATGAATAGCCAATTAGCAAACCCACTTACTCAAAGAAAACCGCAATCAGCTAAAGCTTAAACAGCCTCAACGCTGATAACAAAATCGCCGACAAAACGTCGGCGATTTTTTTATTTAACCTAACTGCTTACGAGCATTACGGAACATTCTCATCCACGGACTATCTTCGCCCCAATTATCTGGGTGCCATGAATTACTTACCGTTCTAAATACACGCTCAGGGTGAGGCATCATAATAGTTGCTCGCCCATCTTGAGATGTCACTGCTGTAATGCCGTTTGGTGAACCATTTGGATTAGCAGGATATTGTTGAGTTACTTTACCAAAATGGTCAATATAACGAACAGCAACTAATCCCGAGGTTTCTAAATTGCTCAAATGCGCATCATCAGCAACTTCAACACGTCCTTCTCCATGTGAAACCGCAATTGGCATATAAGACCCCACCATATCAGTAAACAGCAAAGATGGACTTGGTTGGATTTGCACTAAACTAAAACGAGCCTCAAAGCGTTCTGACAAATTACGAACAAACCGTGGCCACAAATCTGCCCCCGGAATCAGATCCTTCAAGTTTGACATCATTTGACAACCGTTACAAACGCCTAACGATAAAGTATCTTGACGATGAAAGAATCGTTCAAATTCATCACGAACTTGTTCATTAAATAAAATCGATTTTGCCCAACCTTCTCCCGCACCTAACACATCACCATAAGAAAAACCACCACAAGCAACAAGCGTACTAAATGGATCAAGTGTAACTCGCCCAGAAAGCAGATCTGTCATATGCACATCAATGGCTTGAAAACCTGCTCTATCAAATGCAGCAGCCATCTCCACATGCGAGTTAACACCTTGCTCACGCAAAATGGCCACTTTAGGTTTTGTACCTTTGGCAATATAAGGGGCGGCAATATCCACACTAGGATCAAAGGTTAAATGTACATTTAAACCAGGATCATCGTCATTTTGTTTTGCTTGATGTTCTTGATCAGCACATTCTGGATTATCTCGCAAACGCTGCATCTGCCATGTTGTTTGCGCCCACCATGTTCTTAAGGTTAAGCGTGATTCGCTATAAACAATCGCTGATTGGTTACGCACAATAAATTGCTGACCAGTTTTAGCACTACCAAGCACATGAATTGCATGAGATAAACCAAACTGCTTAAAGCATGCCATCACATCATCTAAACGATTATTAGCTACTTGAATAACTGCGCCTAATTCTTCATTAAATAACGAAGCAATCACATCATGGCCTAACGAGGCAATATCTACATCAACACCACAATGCCCAGCAAAAGCCATTTCAGCTAATGTCACAAACAGCCCACCATCAGAACGATCATGATAAGCAAGCAACGCATTTTGGCTTACTAAAGCCTGAATCGCATTATAAAAAGCAGCTAACTCCTTAGGATCATGGACATCTGCGGTTTTTTGCCCTAAATGACGATACACTTGCGCAAGTGCGGTTGCGCCTAACGCTTGGTGACCTTTAGATAAATCAACCAGTAACAACGTATTATCCTGATCAGTACGCAATTGAGGTGTTACGGTTTTACGCACGTCTTCAACCCGCGCAAATGCCGAAATCACCAACGACAATGGCGAAGTCATGGTCTTTTTCTCACCCTCTTGTTGCCAAGTGGTTTTCATCGACATTGAATCTTTACCAACTGGAATGGCTAGCCCTAAAGCTGGGCATAACTCTTCACCAATTGCCTTAACGGCTTGGTAAAGACCCGCATCCTCACCAGGGTGACCTGCTGCAGCCATCCAGTTAGCCGAAAGCTTAATGCGTTTGATATCACCGATATTGGTTGCGGCAATATTAGTAATGGCTTCACCAACTGCAAGCCTTGCTGATGCGGCAAAGTTAAGTAGTGCAACGGGTGCTCGCTCGCCGATTGACATGGCTTCGCCATAATAGCTATCTAAACTTGCTGTAGTCACCGCACAATCAGCCACTGGCACTTGCCATGGACCAACCATTTGATCGCGCGATACCATCCCCGTTACAGAGCGATCGCCAATGGTAATTAAAAAAGTCTTTTCCGCAACGGTTGGCAAATGTAAAACTCGCTTAACTGCATCATATAAATTAATATCAGAGGTTGAAAAACTATCACCGTGCGCTTGGTGAGTTTTAACATCACGTTGCATTTTAGGCGTTTTACCAAGTAGCACATCTAATGGCAGATCGATGGGATTATTATTAAAATGCTCATCATGCAAGGTAACCGCTTTATTGGCAATTGCCTCACCAATCACCGCATAAGGTGCACGCTCACGTTGACAAAGCGCATCAAATAGCGCCAATTTATCAGAGTGAATAGCAAGCACATAACGCTCTTGTGATTCGTTACACCAAATTTCTAGTGGTGACATCCCTGGTTCATCGTTGAGTATCTTTCGCAACTCAAATTGCCCACCACAGCCACCATCGCTAACAAGCTCAGGCATCGCATTAGACAAACCACCTGCACCAACATCATGAATAAACAAAATAGGATTATCTTCACCAAGTTGCCAACAACGATCGATAACTTCCTGACAACGGCGCTCCATTTCAGGGTTATCACGCTGAACAGAAGCAAAATCCAAATCGGCATCAGACTGCCCCGATGCCATGGACGAAGCCGCCCCACCACCTAAACCAATATTCATCGCAGGGCCACCTAACACAATCAGCTTAGAGCCAGCAGGGAACTCACCTTTTTGAATATGTTCACGACGAATATTCCCCATACCACCAGCTAGCATAATTGGCTTATGATAACCACGCAGCTCCTCGCCATTATGGCTATTAACCTTTTCTTCATAAGTACGGAAATACCCCAACAAAGCTGGACGACCAAATTCATTATTAAACGCTGCCCCACCTAAAGGACCATCCATCATAATATCAAACGCACTAACAATACGTTCTGGCTTACCAAAATCTTGCTCCCAAGGTTGTTCAAAATGAGGGATCCGCAAATTAGAAACCGAAAACCCAACTAAACCAGCTTTCGGTTTAGCGCCACGCCCTGTTGCGCCCTCGTCACGAATTTCACCACCACTCCCTGTGGCGGCTCCCGGCCAAGGCGATATTGCTGTTGGGTGATTATGTGTTTCAACTTTCATTAAAATATCAGCATATTCTTGATGATAGCTGTAGGTTTTATCTTCGCTATCGGCAAAAAAGCGCCCAACGATTGAACCATCCATCACCGCGGCATTATCCTTATAAGCAGACGAAACATAATCAGGCGTATGCTCAAAGGTATTTTTAATCATCTTAAATAACGATTTAGGTTGCTTTTTACCGTCAATAATCCAATCGGCATTAAAAATCTTGTGGCGACAATGCTCAGAGTTTGCTTGTGCAAACATATAAAGCTCAACATCGGTTGGGTTACGTTTTAGCTTTTGAAAATTTTCAACCAAATAATCGATCTCATCAGGCGCCAATGCCAAACCTAATTTTAGGTTAGCGTCTTGTAATGCCTTGCGCCTTTCGCCTAATAAATTAATGGTTGTCACAGGCGCAGGAGAATCAATATGAAACAACAGTTCAACTTGCTCAAGATTGCTAAAAACCGTTTCCATCATGCGATCATGAATTAAGGATAAAAAATCATTTTTTTGTGAATCGGTTAATGCTGAACTCACTTGCACATAATAAGCAATTCCCCGCTCAATACGGCGGACCTGTGACAAGCCGCAATTGTGTGCAATATCGGTTGCTTTCGACGACCAAGGCGAAATTGTTCCCGCCCTTGGTGTCACTAAAAAGAGTTGCTTGCTAGCTGTTTGATCGACATTGATTTGTGCACTTTTTGGACCGTATTGTAATAATTTATCTAGCGTTAACGTTTGTTCAGCCGTCAATTCGCCTGCCAAATCAACAAAATGCAGGTATTGGGCTTCAATATTGATAACAGGGATGGATTTTTCACAACAAGTAGATAAGATTTTACTAATACGAAATGAAGATAACGCAGAGCAGCCAGCTAAAATTTTCATAAAAATTACTCTTTTTAAGCCAAAAATAGGGAAAAAATAGAACAATATTATAAAAGAAAGCGCGCTGTGTGGCTATATGAAATACAGTTAATCGAGTGATGGAGAGGGGGGAGAAGCTTGGTTTTTGTTAAAAACACAAACAAAAACTTTAATAAAATCAATAGCTTTCCTGAATGATTTTTGTTTTTTTTGGGGACGGCATAGATTGGGCGTGAGGATAAAAAATATTGATTTATTGAATAATTACTGGTTTACTGCATAGAAAGATAAAAATAATAACTTATTATTTATTGATATTAACCATAAGAATAATAAAAATAATTAACGATTGTTCATGAGAATATAAGGGTAAATTAGCATGGAGTTTCTTTTTTATTTACTCATTATTGTTATGCTAATAGTAGTGTTTGTTAATTTTTCTAGCTTAGGAAATCAAATTTCTGCTTTGAGGCATCAGTTAACAGAGTTACAAAAAAGTGTTTTATCGCTTTCAGAGCATCTTTATCAGCAAAAAAGTAGTTCGTCAGGTTCTGATACGGTTCAAGAAACTACCGACCAAACTTTGGATGAGTTAACCATACAGAGCAAACAACATGATAGTGATACTGAAAATACCAATCAACAATTTGACTATCAAACCCATGCTGTCACTCAAGAATCCGAAGATGCTGATCTATTAATAACCGAACCTCCACCCCAAATTCCTTGTGCTGCTAATAATTACAATTTAAACGCCGATTGTTTGCAACTCAATGACCAAAGTGAGCCGGTCTTATTCACTCAATCCGACCAATTTGCTCACAATCCACTTGACGATAAAAACGTTGATTTCGATACGTTAACGCAGGCACATACGTCATATGAAGAAGTCGCAACAGAACAAGAAGCACAAACTTGTGCCAGTGAATCGGTATCCGATGAGGGTACCGAGCCTGAAATAACAAACTCAGCAGAATTAGTATCACCAACATTAGATCCATTTGATTCTGCATATAAAAAAGTGACTACTACAAGCACTGGTCCTAATTTGTGGGCACTTGCGTTTAATTGGTTTGTTAAAGGCAATGTTCTTGCCAAAATTGCCATTGCAATACTATTTTTAGGGTTAACGTATCTGTTTAAATATAGCGTTGAACATGATGTACTTTCACCTGAGTTGAGGGTATTAGGTGCGTTAGTCTTGGGCGTTGCTTTATTGGCAGTGGGTTGGAAATTAAAAGATAAGCGCAAAATTTATGCCTTAATTTTGCAAGGTGGTGGATTTGCAACTTTGTACCTAACCATTTTTGCCGCTTATAGGTTGTATGAGCTAGTACCTATGTTACTGGCTTTTGCTATTTTATTCGTGATTTGCTCAACAAGTGTTGTATTTGCCGTTGCACAAAGGGCAATGAGTTTGGCTATTATTGCTTGTGTTGGTGGCTATTTAACCCCCATTCTATTATCTAATGGCTCGGGTAACCATGTTGCGTTATTTAGTTATTATTTAATGGTTTCTAGTGCTATTTTGGTGATCAGTATTTCACAATCTTGGCGAGTTCTGAATCTATTAGGATTTTTATTTACCTTTGTTGTATCGCTATTATGGGGAATGAGTGATTTCCTACCTGAGTTTTATATTGAATGCCAAATATTCATCGTCGCTAATATGCTAATTTATGGAATTTTGGCGGTGTTATTGTCAATTCGCAGTAATAATAAAGAACCTTATCAAAATGTGATTGATCGCATTTTGCTATTTGGAACGCCATTATCAGGATTTGGATTGCAATATGCGATCACTCAGCAATGGGAATTTGGTCCTGCGTTTTCTTCATTAGGTTTTGGTTTATTTTATCTGATTGGTTCTTATATTATTTTACGCTTGTGGACAACAACAGCTAAAAAAATTGCGCTTTTGGGGCTGGCTATTGGTATAGCATTTAGTACGTTATCCATTCCGCTTGCCTTTAGTGCTAATTTGACTGCGACACTTTGGTTATTTGAGGGAACAGCATTAAGTTGGATTATGCTTTCTCAAAAATATTATCGCGTAGCATTACTTGGTGTAGCCATTACTGTATTGGGGATGATTTCTACCTGTATATCTTTAGAATATGATCACTTAACCACAGCATCATTTGTATCACTTTTAGGTATCACCTGTATTATTTTATTTATCAATGCATGTTTATGGCACTGTTATGACCGCAATGATGATATTGATAAACTGACTAAAACATTATTTATGGTCATCGCTTCTATTGCTTGGATACTGTGGATTTCAGTATGTATTCCACTCATGCTTGATGAAAATACACCAAATGTAGCTCCAATTTTATTGGGCTTTACGGTATCGACTTGGTTATGGTACGCCGTTGGTCAAAAAATAAAGTGGAATATAATCCGTTATGCAGTGTTAGCACTATGGTTAGTAATACCTTTGTCATTGCTTAGAGCACATACTGGATATTACTATTTATCAAGCTTCGGCGTTTGGAGCTTAGTTTGGGTACTTGCGTTTGTTAGTTGCTATTATTATTTGCATGTTGCCTACAACCTTATCAAAAACAATCACATTAAAATAGATGGAAAAACAATCTGTCCGTTATCTATTGTATTGCATATTAGTTTATTCTGGATGATTCTTTGCTGGTTAATTCGTGAAACCGTTCATTGGTTTGATTCATTACCGTGGGGTTACGAAGTCGTAAAATGGAGTATTGCTACAATCATAGCAAGCAGTATTATTTTATTATTCTACTTCTTGATTAAGCGTCAAATAATGACCTCGTTGCCATTAATCAAATCTTATTGGATGACAGGACTAATACCTATTGTGCTTTATATTAGCTATTATTTAATTGTTGGACTTGCTATGAGTGGACAAATTATTTACTGGCAATATATTCCGATTCTCAATCCGTTAGAAGAAAGTGCCATTTTTGGCTTAATTATGTTAACGGTCTGGTTAAAATTTGCCATCAGTTATTCACACATTGGCAACAAAATTATCAATACTTCTTATTTTAATATACCGTTACCAAATATGGTTTTAGTGCTATTAATCACACTAACCTTTTTATGGTCAAATAGCATAGTATTACGCTACTTAAGCCAGACATTTGATATATCTTGGATGGCTTATTCTTTGTGGCACAACAATATTGTTCAAATGACTGCCTCGTTGCTTTGGATGTTAACATCGGTAATATTAATCACTATCGGACATCGTTATTCACTTCGAAAAGTATGGTACAGTGGTGAAATTATTCAAATGATCGTTATTATAAAATTAATCTTTGTCGATATCCGTGAGCTTGATGGATTACTGCGTGCATTTGCCTTTATTGGTGTCGCATTATTAATGTTATTAATCGCCTATTTAGCGCCATTACCTCCAAAACAAGATAATAATAAGCAAATTTTGGCGTAATTAGAGAAGATGATTAATTTCAGTTTTCAGTATAGAAATAGAAATAAAGCCTAAGTGCTATTGAATTTTATGGATAAATGAATTATGAAAAAATTGTTATTAAGTGCTTTAATGCTAATCAGTGGGTTTAGTCAAGCAACAGACAAAACCAACCAATATGCCTATGGTGCAATGATTGAAACTAGCAATGATTCAAGTATGTATAGCCGTATAGATCTAACGAGCGATGTGTATACACAAGCGCTTTCAAGTCGTTTAGATGATATTCGTGTATTTAATCATAAAGGACAACCTGTGCCTTATGCATTAGTTAATGTTTACCAACAAGATGACATCAATCAAATATTTCAGGTCACTATTTATGATTTAGATAAAAACCAAGAACACCGCCAAGAAAAACAAAGTAAGCAAGGCACTGAACAATATAATATTAATATCAATAATAAAGATGTTCAAATTTCCCTAGATAATACCAACAGTCAGGAACAATACTATGCAACTTATTTATTACAAGTTCCTAACGAAATCAAACTAGAAAAAGCAATTAGTCGCTTATCAATCGATTTTGATACCGCTGAAAGTCAAAATTGGCAAGCTACTGCTAAACTACTTTATAGCCAAGATTTAAGCAATTGGCAAACCGCACTAAATAACGTGCCAGTGATGTCTTTGGTTGATAACAATAATGAGCAATCGCTTAAAGTCAATGCCATTGATATCCCATCCAATACCAATTACAAAGCTAAATATTGGATTTTACAATTAAAATCAGAACAACAAACGATCCCAACTATTAAAAAAGTTGAGTTTATTTCTAGAAAGGCAGCCCCAAAAATTGCACTTTACCCAATTAATTTTGAACTTGCATCTTCTGATGAGCAAGAGGCATTTTATCAGTTACCAACACCACAGCCAGTTAAAGAATTATCCATCTCACTGCAAAACTCACGCACGGTATTGCCAATTAGCCTTTATTATAAAAGTAATGATAAAGATCAAATCTGGCATAAACTTGACGATTACATTATTCGACGCGTTACAGATACCGATCAAAGCCAAAACATTAAAATAAACGATCCCGATTTACAAATAAAACAGCTTAAGATAAAAGCTAACAACGCTAGCTTTGACCAAGCCCCTCAAGTAGTTGCTTACCGTAATCGTATGAACTTGATTTTTAATAGTGGTAATAATGGACCATTTATTTTGGCTTGGGGTTCGGCTAAGGCAAAATCAGCGGCATTAAATGAAAAAGAATTGCTGTCTGATTCGTTGTCGATACAAGATCTTCCTGAAGCTTATATTGGTGAAGATATTAAACTTTCAGGTAAAAAAGCATTAACCCAAAGCGTTAACGATAGCAATACAGCAACGAGTTCATCTTTACCTAAATGGTTAATTTGGATCTGTTTAATTGCTGGTGCGTTATTTTTGACTTTTTTAGGTCTAATGCTCCTGAAAGAAGCCAAAAAGTCAGCATCATAAATCACACTGTAAAAAAGAAGTCATTTAAAATGATACTGGCAATTGATGTTTATTACATTGATAACCGCGCCAAATCCGTTGGTGTGTTATTTCGTGATTGGACAAGCATAAAATCCGAAATTGATTCGGTTATTACCGATTATCAAGATCATGTTGCGCCCTATCAATCAGGTCAGTTTTATCAACGTGAATTACCTTGCATTATGTCACTGCTTGATAAAATTGATTTAAGTAACATTACCTGCATTGTGATTGATGGTTATGTGCATTTGGATGAAGGTAAGATAGGGCTAGGGGGGCATTTGTATCATGCATTAAATAAAACCATCCCTGTTATTGGTGTTGCTAAAAAGCCGTTTTCAGGTAATAGCGACTATTTGATCGAAGTGCTACGTGGTCAAAGTAAGCACCCGCTATATGTTACCTCGATAGGCATACCGCTAATAAATGCTGCCAATAGTGTGCAATCAATGGCAGGCAAACACCGAATGCCTGATTTGCTGAGCTATTTAGATCAACAAACAAAATTGTTTAAACACGAACAATAACGGATTAGATTGAATTTGGCTAGGATGAATTAAATTACTGTAATGCGGACATTCGCCGACCCAATAAGTCGGCGAATGGTTGAGTTAAATTAGGTATAGGAAAATGCCGAGTTGTTTACGTTCCATGATTAAAATAATCCGCTAAACTCCATAAGGCGTTTTCCCTAAAATCGCTTTATGCGGTTTAACGGTATTATAAAAGTGAATAAATCGCTTAGGCTTTAGTTGTCAGTCTTTTGGTAACTAAATATTTGCTGATTCTGCAACTTTCCATTAGTTTACGTATCACTATTTCGGCTTTCCTATTCGTTTGTGGCAGGCGGTTTTGGTAAATTTTTGCTTGATATGCCGGTTATCACACAGTTTATCTAAACAAATAATTTATCTAAAAAATAAAGGTATCCCCATTTTTGTCAAAAAATTTCAGGATTGTACTACGTTTAAGTAAAAAAACCCAAAAAATCATACTTAAATTGATAAAAATAAACTTATTGGTATTCTTTTCTTGACTATGGCTTCACCGCAAAAAAATGCCACTAAACTAACTTTAATTATTAATATTAAACAACAACATCGTTAAAAATTATTTAAATTTTGTCTTAAAATGCTCTATACTTCATTTAGATTATCTATTATATAACTAAAAGTGATAAACATTTAGAACTTGAATCATTACAACAAACTAAAAGGTATTATACTTTATTTCAATTAAATCAATAAGTAAGTAAGGAAGGAAGAAAAAACATGACAAACAAGTTTGACCGTTTGGTTGACAAGTTAGGTGAGGGATTGGTTAATGGGTTAATTGATGGGTTGAAGAGTGTGAGTCATAATCGTTATACCTTAACCGTTGAGGGGCTGGGTTCACCGGTGTCGGTGTTGCAGGTTAAAGGCGATGAGCCAC
>NZ_WTEW01000159.1:0-246 GCF_009795865.1 Gilliamella sp. Pas-s27 | reverse complement strand
CGCTGGGGTTATTTGCCCAAAAATCAGGGATGAAACTGTTTGCCAACCAAGGCGATATCGAGGTGCAAGCCCAAAACGCCAATCTCAATATGGCAGCCAAACAAGATATCAAAGTGGATAGTGTGGATGCTAAAACTCAGATAACAGCAGCAAAAGAGATAACCCTTATCTGCGGTGGCTCTTATATCAAAATCAGCAGCGAAGGTATCGAACTGGGTACACAGGATAATATCTATCTTAAGTGTA
>NZ_WTEW01000158.1:0-246 GCF_009795865.1 Gilliamella sp. Pas-s27 | reverse complement strand
ACCCAGTGGCGATGATTGATTATTTTAATATTGAAACAACACTTTGGCATGAGCCGTTAAAAAACCCTCAAAGGACGCTTTATAATTCATATAAAACTGAAAGAGAGTTTAATGGTGCTTTTGGTTTTGTGAGAGATGGAGGGGCAAAATCACATGCGGGCTTAGATATATTTGCTGATATCAATACCCCTTGTTATGCGTGTTTAGACGGTAAAGTAGTGGGCTACATTGCTGAAGTTAAGGATA
>NZ_WTEW01000157.1:0-247 GCF_009795865.1 Gilliamella sp. Pas-s27 | reverse complement strand
TGCATAAAACTGTTAAACATACAAAAACCAGGGGTGGTTGGAATAGTTAAATCATCGCGCGGCTTAATCCGGTCAAACAGTTTATGTAACTCAGCTAATTTTTGGGGCACGTTATTCCCAAAGGATTCAGGATCATTTTTCCTAGCTTTAGCATATTGTTCGCCTAAGCCATTTTGTGCTTTCATTTCGATCTTTAACGTGACTTCATCTTGCCAGCGATAACCTTCTAACACTCTAAGAATATCAG
>NZ_WTEW01000156.1:0-247 GCF_009795865.1 Gilliamella sp. Pas-s27 | reverse complement strand
TAAGTTATCGCTAAGAGACAATCGAGCAATTGATGCACAAAATAATGTGTGGTTAAAAATTGATGTACTTGATGATAAAAACCGACCGAATAAAGGTTGGGTGTTAGTGAATGGCGAAGGCGCTAAAAGGGTATGTTGTTGGGATTGGTTTGATTTTACGCAGATAAAAGAAACATTATCCATTCTTGATAAACAATACCTTGTTGAAGCAAATGCCTATGCAAGTATAAAAGAAGCGTGTTTTCAA